>DAIDAU010000523.1 GCA_027310465.1 Rhodocyclaceae bacterium | reverse complement strand
CATGAGGTTGTCCTTGATCTGCGATTCGTTCAATCCCAGATCCTCGAGCCGGTTCCAGCGCATGAGCGAGGCGCTGTGGCAGTTGAGGCAGTAGTTGGCGAAGGTGCGCGCGCCGGCCTGCAGGCTGACCACGTCGGTCTGGTTGATCGGCGCCCGGTCCAGCTGCACGCTTTCCTCGGAAGCACTGGCCCAGGGAGCAAGGGCGATGCCGGGACCAATGAGCAGAATTGCGATGAGCTTTTTCATGTCAGTGGGTCACCCTTTCCGGTTCGGCTTTGGTCTTGTCGGCCTTCGTGTACCACGGCATGAGGATGAAGAACAGGAAATAAACCACCGTGCACAGGCGCGCCACCACCGTGGCGCGGTCGGCGTTGCCGAGCCAGTTGCCGAACTGGCCCCAGACGGTGACGGGCTCGGTGCCGAGATAGCCCAGGATCAGGAACACGACGATGAACGCGGCGAGCGCCGTCTTGTAATGTGCACCGCGGTAGCGGATCGACTTCACCGCCCCGTGGTCGAGCCAAGGAAGCGCGAACAGGATCATCACCGCCACCCCCATGGCGACGACGCCGGGGAACTGCGAGTTGAACAGCGGCGGTACCGCGCGCAGGATCGAATAATAGGGGGTGAAATACCACACCGGCGCGATGTGCGGCGGCGTCTTCAGCGGATCGGCCGGGAAGAAGTTGTTCGACTCGAGGAAGTAGCCGCCGCCTTCGGGCACGAAGAACATCACGATGGCGAACACCATCAGGAAGCCCACCACGCCGACGATGTCCTTCACCGTGTAGTACGGGTGGAAGGGGATGCCGTCGAGCGGGATGCCGTCCGGACCCTTGTGCTTCTTGATCTCGATGCCGTCGGGGTTGTTGGAACCCGTTTCGTGCAGCGCGATCAGGTGCGCCACGACGAGGCCCGCCAGGGCGAACGGGATGGCGATGACGTGGAACGAGAACATGCGGTTCAAGGTCGCGTCGCCCACCACGAAGTCGCCGCGGATCCACAGCGACAGGTCCGGGCCGACCCACGGGATCGCCGAGAACAGGTTCAGGATCACCTGGGCGCCCCAGTAGGACATCTGGCCCCAGGGCAGCAGATACCCGGCGAAGGCCTCGCCCATCAGGCACAGGTAGATCAGCACGCCGAAGAGCCAGGTGAGTTCCCGCGGACTCCGGTAGGAACCGTAGATCATGCCGCGGAACATGTGCAGATAGACGACGATGAAGAAGGCCGAGGCGCCGGTCGAGTGCATGTAGCGGATCAGCCAGCCCCAGGGGACGTCGCGCATGATGTACTCGACGGCGGCGAAGGCCACCGGCACGCCGGAGGCGTTGAGCGACGCGTCGGGCTTGTAGTGCATCGTCAGGAAGATGCCGGTGACGATCTGGTTCACCAGGACCAGGAGCGCCAGCGAGCCGAAGAAGTACCAGAAGTTGAAGTTTTTAGGCGCGTAGTACTTGGCCAGATGGTCGTTCCACAAGGCGGTGGCCGGGAAGCGGGCATCGACCCATTCCAGGACGTCGCCCAGGAAGCTGCCGTTGCTCTTGAACTTGTCTGCGGTGCTCGCCATCGCTTAGGCTCCCTTGCTGTCTTCGCCGATGATGATGCGGGCGTCGGACAGGTACTTGTGCGGCGGCACTTCGAGGTTGTCCGGTGCCGGCTTGTTCTTGAACACGCGTCCGGCCAGGTCGAAGGTCGAGCCGTGGCACGGGCACAGGAAGCCGCCTTGCCAGTCGGCGTCGATGCCGGATTCGGCACCGGTCTTGAACTTGTCCGAGGGGGAGCAGCCCAGGTGGGTGCAGATGCCCACGGCGATCATGTACTCGGGCTTGATCGAGCGGTGATCGTTCTTGGCGTACTCCGGCTGCATGTCGCGCTCCGACTTGGGATCGGAAACCTTGTCGTCGACCTTGCGCAGGCCGTCGAGCATTTCCTTGGTCCGGCGGATGATCCACACCGGCTTGCCGCGCCACTCCACTGTCATCATCTGGCCGGGTGCCAGCTTGCCGATATCGACTTCCACCGGCGCGCCCGCCGACTTCGCCCGCTCCGAGGGCGCCAGGCTCGCCAGGAACGGCACCGCCGCCGCCACCCCCGCCACCCCTCCCGCCGTCGCCGTGGCCACGATCAGCCGCCGCCGACCGCAATCCACTTTCTCGTCACAACTCATGATTGGTTCCCTGAAGGTTCGCTGGATTCAATTCGCCGCATCAACGCAGCCCCGCCGTGTAGTCGGCGATGGCCTTGATCTCGGCATCGGTCATCTTGAGCGCGATGGTGCGCATCATCTTGTTCGGATCGTTGGCGCGCGTGCCGTCGCGGAAGGACTTGAGCTGCGTCTCGAGATAGTCGGAGAGCTGTCCGCCGATGCGCGGGAACTGCGCCGGGATGCCGGCGCCGCTCGGGCCGTGGCAGCCGGCACAGGCGGGCAGGCACTTGGCGGCGATGCCGGCGCGGTAGATCTTCTGGCCGAGCTCGAGCGTCTCCTTGCTCTTCGACGCGTCGCCGACCTGCTTCTGCGACGCGAAGTAGGCGGCGAAGTCGCGCATCTGGTCCTCGGTGTACGGCGCGATCATGCCGTTCATGATCGGATTCACGCGCTCGCCGCTCTTGAAGTTGCGCATCTGCCTGAACAGATACTCGGGATGCTGGCCGGCGAGCTTGGGGTTGGGGGCGCCGATGCTGTTGCCGTCGGGACCATGACAGGCGGCACAGACGGTGGAGGCGATGGGCTGGCCTCTGACGGCATCGCCGGCGCCCTGAGGAGCCGCTTCCGCGGCCAGCGCGCCGCCGACCGCGGTGGTTCCGGCCAATAGCAGCATGAGACGTTTCATTGCAAGCGAAGTCCTCTTGTGTCGGTTAAGGCAATTGCGTAGTGTCTTGGCGCCCCGCCGTCTTGGCCTTGACCACGATCAAGTAAGTGGCCGTCTTGGCCTTGACCACGATCAAGCAAGTGGCTGCCTGACGGCGCGGACAGGATCTCCGATGGGCGACGCGGCATTTTGCAGATGCGGCGCCAAAGGACCATTCCCCAAAATGGGGGGTGCCTTCCTGGTACCGGATATGTCAGGAGCGCGGGGCGCTACCGGAATGCCGGTATTGATGGCGCATGTTGCCGCAGGCAGACTCCCATGCCCGTCGCTGACCCGGAGAATGTCGTGTTCCATGGATAGGAAGCATCTGCTCGGCATCCCGGAAATCGACGTCCAGCACGCGGCGATCTGCGAACTGCTCGCGGCCCTCCGGAACGCGATCGCCTTGGACGACCAGCGGCATCTCATCCATCCCGCGCTCAAGCGGTTGCATCATCTGCTGGCGACGCATTTCACGTACGAAGAAGAAATGATGCGGATGATGAATTATCCCGATCTCCAGCAGCACACGAAGTCGCACAACAAGGTCCTGCTGCTGCTGAAGACCTACTTCGACCATCCGCTCGCGCCCGGCGATCACGACGCATTCGGCAAGGCCATCCACGACAAGCTGAGCGCCCACATCGTGGAGCACGACACTTCGATGCACGCGATGATCGGCCCGCGCGTGAAAGTCGCGCCGCGGGGGCAATAGCCGGCGTCGGCGACGGACGAAGCCAGCCGGCCCGCGCCATCCGCGCTCATGAACTCGTCGATGTTCAAACCGAGCAGGATCACATTGCTGTGACCTGTGAAAGTGCGGAAGTGCAGATGCGGGCCGACGCCTCGCCGATTCGGACGATATGGGAGTCCGGCAGCGTGTACCGATCCTGGCTGACAGATAAATAATCTTTCCATCATCCTGCGGAGATCGGGGATGAGCTAGAGTTGGGGGATCGTGGACGCCGCAGCCGATAAGTGTGCGTCGTCCATGGCTAACGCCGTGGAGATCGTGAAGAACTCTTGGATCACCCTGGGAAAGAAGTTCGCCCTTTTCTACGGGGCCTTGGCGGTCGTCGCGCTGCTGAACGTCTGGGTCGTCTTCGCAACGCTGCAGGAACTTCACGGCGCAGCGAATTACGCCGCCGCCGCCCATCGCCTGCATCGGGCGGTGGAAGCGATCCGCTTCGGCATGCCGAGCCCCGCCGCGCAGGGCGCCGCCGACACAGCGCTGCTGCGCGCCGCGCTGGCGCAAGGCGAAGACGCCTTGCGCGGCCTGCGCTCCTCCGCGGCGGCGGATCTCGACGACCTGGAAGCGGCCATCCGCGACGACTGGGCGGGCCTGGCCGCGGCGACCCGAAGTATTCTCGACGGCCATGCCGTTGCGCAGGAAGTCGAGGCGGGTCGCCGGCAGGCGATGCTGATCTCCCATCGCATCGAGGCCGCCGCCGATACGCAGCGTTCGCGGAGCGAGGGCGTCGGCGAGACGGCCCTGCGGCGTGTCGGCGGGCTCGCGCTGCTGAACGTCGCGCTGCTCGCGGGCGGCCTCGCCGGCCTGCATTTCCGCATCGTGCGTCCCCTGCGAGCGCTGCGCGATGCCGCTCAAGCCGTTTCCGCCGGCAGCTACGAGAGCCGCATCGATCTTGCGCCGCACGACGAGATCGGGGAACTGGCCAAGACGTTCAACCGGATGGCGGACGAGATCCAGAACAGCCTGCGGCAGAGCGCGGACAGCATGGCGCGCCTCAAGCAGACGAACCAGGAGGTCGAGAAGTTCCACCAGGCGCTCGAGCAAAGTCCGGTTTCGGTCGTCATCACCGATCCCAACGGCATCATCGAATACGTCAACCCGCGCTTCGTCGAGGCCACCGGCTACTGGCGCGAGGAATCGATCGGCAGGAAGACGAACCTGGTGCGCTCGGACGTCACGCCGCACGAGGTGCACGAGAACCTGTGGGCCACCATACTCGCCGGCGACGTCTGGAGCGGCGAGCTGATGAACCGCCGGAAGAACGGCCAGAGCTACTGGGAAAGCACGCATATCGCCCCCCTGACGGACGAGGACGGGCGCATCACTCATTTCATCGCCGTCAAGGAGGAAATCACGCAGCGCAAGGCCGCCGAGGCGAAGATCGCGGAGCTCACCAGCGATCTGGAGCGGCAGGTCGCGGAACGCACCCGCGAGCTGCGGCTCGCCAACCGGGAACTGGAGAACTTCAACTACTCGGTGGCGCACGACCTGCGTGCGCCGCTGCGCCTCATCGACAACTATGCCTTGCTGATGGAGCGGCAGGACTGCGCGACCTGCGGCAACGAGCAGGCGCGCGACCATCTGCAGCGCATCCAGCGTTCGGCAAGGCGGATGAGCGGGCTGATCGACGATCTGCTCGATCTCGCCAACATCGCCCATCGCTCGCTCGACGCCGAAGAAGTCGACGTCGGCGCCATGGCGCGGGAAATCCTGGCCGAGCTGAAGGGGCAGGAGCCCGGCCGCGAAGTCGCCGTAACCGTGGCCGACGGCATCCGCATCCACGGCGACCCGCGCATGCTGCGCATCCTGCTCGAGAACCTTCTCGGCAACGCCTGGAAGTTCTCCGCCAAGCGCGACGACGCCCGGATCGAGGTCGGCGAGACGGACGAGCGCGGCGAAAGGACGGTATTCGTCAGGGACAACGGCGCCGGCTTCGACGCCGCCTACGCGGACCAGCTGTTCTTGCCGTTCCGCCGGCTGCATTGCAGCGGCGACTACCCCGGCAACGGCATCGGCCTGGCGATCGCGCGCGCCATCGTCGTGGTGCACGGCGGCCGCATCTGGGCACAGGGCGAGGTCGGTCGCGGCGCGACCTTCAGCTTCGTCATTCCCGAAGACCGGGGTACTTAATCCCAACGTCCGACCGCAGCCGTCTGGCGCGTCGGAGGCGCCATGCCGGCCGACGGCGGCAGCGCGAGAACGAAGGCAGTCACGCCGTTCGCCGACGACACCGAGACGCTGCCGCCATGTGCCTGCGCGATGGACTTGACGATGGCGAGGCCGATGCCGGTGCCGGTACCGTCGCAGCCGTTCTGCTGTCCGCCGCGATAGAAGCGATCGAACAGCCGCGGCAGGTGCTCCGGCGCGATGGCGCTGCCGGTATTTTCCACGATCAGGCGCATGCCGCCGTCGTCGAGCGGTTCGACCACCAGGCTGATCCGTCCGCCGCGGGGCGTATGGCGTACGGCGTTCTCCACCAGGTTGGCGGCCGCCCGCTTCAGCATCGCGGCATCGCCCACCACGCATCCCTCGCCATGGCGCACCAGGTAAACGGCCTTGTCTTCCGCGGGCCGGCGGTAGCGCTCGACGAGCGCATCGAGCAGGCCGCCGAGATCCACCGGCTCGCGCTTGGAGGCGAGCAGTCCGTTGTCCACCTTCGCGATCAGCAGCATGTCGGAGATCATCCTGTCCATGCTCTCGTATTCGCAAAGATTGGAGCGCAACAGCTCCTGATACTCCGCCGCGGTGCGCGCCTGGCCGAGGACCACCTGCGTCTGCGTCGTCAGGTTGCCCACCGGCGTGCGCAGCTCGTGCGCGATGTCGGCCGAATAGTTGGTCAGGTTGTGGAACGACGCGTCCAGGCCGGCCAGCATGGCGTTGAACGCCTCGGCCAGGCTCGCCAACTCGCTCGGCACCGATTCGACCGGCAGCCGTTCGCCCAGCCGGTCGACCGCTATCGCGCGCGTCTTGTCCGCGATGGCGCGCAAAGGCGCCATGCCGCGCCGCGCGGCCAGCCAGGTCATCGCGCCGGCGACAAGGCCGAAAAGCAGGATGCAGATCCAGATGGCCTGGTGGAATTTCTCCATGAACCTGCTGTGCATGCCCATGTCGAGCGTCAGTGCGACGAACACGTAAGGGGTATCCGGGATCGCGGTGGGCGCCCTCATGGCCATCGCGCGATATTCGCGTCCGTCCCCCGGCCAGACGAAGGATGCCGGCGC
Source organism: Rhodocyclaceae bacterium (assembly GCA_027310465.1). Lineage (GTDB taxonomy): Bacteria > Pseudomonadota > Gammaproteobacteria > Burkholderiales > Rhodocyclaceae > Nitricoxidireducens. The sequence continues at coordinate 5,578 of DAIDAU010000523.1, read as the reverse complement.
CCTGCCGCGCACTGCGCGGATGGCATCGGCATGGCGCCGGACCGTCGCAAAGTCGATGTTGCTGGTCACATGGAGCGCCTGGCCGTTGGCATCGAACAGCGCCACGGCGTAGTCGTCGCCGTCATCCAGACCTTTCCGCACTTCCTCCCACGCCGGACCGACCTCCGGGCGCGACGCCAGTCGCGTCAGCCGCTCGCAAAGCCCGCGGCCGGCGCCCGCGAGCCGGGCGGAGTCGAGTTCCTCGAAATGGGCATCCACCATCAGCCCGATGACGCCTCCCGCCGCCAGCAGCGAGGCGATCGTGATCGCGGCGACGGTCAGCGCGAGGCGCGAGGTCAGCGACAGCCGGCGCGTCAAGACGCCTCCGCGGCAGCGTCTATCGAATAGCCGACGCCGCGCACCGTGCGGATCAGCTTCGGTTCGAAACCGTCGTCCACTTTCATTCTCAGGCGGAAGACGACCGCTTCCAGAACGTTGGTGTCGCTGTCGAAATTGAACTCCCAGATCTGCGAGATGATCAGGGCGCGCGGCAGCACCTCGCCCTGCCGCCTGAGCAGCAGTTCGAGCAGCGCAAACTCCTTCGGCGTCAATTGGATGCGCCGGCCCGCGCGCGTCACGCGATGGCGCGAGATGTTCATTTCGAGATCGGCTGCGCTCAGGATCTCGGGCTGCGCTTCCGCCGCGGCCCTGGACTGCGTGCGGGCCCGCACGCGCGCCAGCAGCTCCCCGAAATCGAAGGGCTTGCACAGATAGTCGTCGGCGCCCAGATCCAGCCCCCTGATGCGGTCCTCGACGCGCTGGTGCGCGGAAAGCATCAGCACCGGCACGTTCCTGCCCGCGGCGCGGATCAGCTTGAGCACCTGCCAGCCGTCCATGTTCGGCAGTGTGACGTCCAGCACGACGATGTCATAGTCTTCGCTGGTCGCCATGTGCGCGCCGTCCAGTCCGTTCGGCGCCAGATCGACGACGAAGCCGGCCTCGGCGAAACCCTTCTTCAGATAGCTCCGCATCGCGGCATCGTCTTCAATGACAAGGACTTTCATCTTCTTCGCACATTTGGGCCGGGAAGTGCCGCCGGCAAGCCTTTCCGAATATATCGTAAGTCAGAGACTCCCTTCCGCCGGGCAGCGCCCGCCCGCAGGACGGCAGGTGCGAACCGAGGGCTGGGGCGCAATTCTTATAATAATCTAATGTGGCGCTCATCGATTTGGAATGGGTCGCCGCTTACAGTATGCCTCCGTATAGGTCATCGAGGGACGCCGGCACGATCCGGGCTCCGATGCCAAAGGCAGGCGGCCTTCGGGCCGTCGACGAAATAAACGAACGGAGGACATGCGATGCGGACAACCGCTCGTCTCAAACATGCCATTGCACTGCTGATTTCGGCCGCGGCCGTCCTGCTGCCGGCGCGCAGCGCGCTGGCGGTGCCGGCCTTCGCCCGGCAGACCGGGCTCGAATGCGCGGAATGCCACATCGTGGGCTTCTCGGTGCTGACGCCTTTCGGGCGCAAGTTCAAGCTGAACGCCTACACCGAAGGCGAGCGCGACCTGCCGCTGACCGTCGGCGGCGTCGCCTCGGCGACCAAGAGCCGCAGCGCCACGCCGGTCGACGGCGCCCCGTTCACCGACGACAACCGCGTCGTCGTCCAGCGCGTGTCGGCCTACCTGGCCGGCAAGATCACCGACAACGCCGGCGGCTTCGTCAACTGGAACTATGACGGCGTGGAGCGCCGCGGCGCCATGGAAATGGTGGACGTGCGCTATGCGGACACCTTCTCCTTCGCCGGCAAGCCGCTGGTGCTGGGCGTGACGCTGAACAACAACCCGACGGTTTCGGACGTCTTCAATTCGACGCCGGCCTTCGGCTACCCGCAGGTGAGCCCCGCCGCGGCCACCGTCGTTCCCACCGCCATGACGCAAGTGGATATGGCGCTCTCCTCCCAGGTCGCCGGCCTCGGCGTCTATGGCTGGTGGGGCGACATGCTGTACGGCGAACTGGGCGCCTACCGCACCGCCGACGGCATCTTTTCCGTCCTGCGCGCCGGCGTGCCGCGCGGCCAGGGCATGGGCAACGCGGCGGCCATCAAGTCCGGCGCGCCCTACTATCGGTTGGCGCTGGAGCAGCGCTGGGGGCAGCGCGGACAACAGCATTCGCTCGAGGTCGGCGTCTTCGGCCTGAACGTGGACCGCTATCCGGATCCGACCAATCCCAACGGTCCGACCGATCGCTACCGCGACTACGCGGCCGATGCCCAGTACCAGTACCTGAGCGACGAGCATCGCGTTACCAGCGGGCTGACGTGGATCAAGGAGAAGCGCGACTGGCGCGCCAGCTTCGATCCCATGGTCATGCAAAACGGCATGCCGAGCAATCCCGACGGCACGCTGACGACTTCGCGGGCCCACGTCAGCTACATGTTCCGCAAGCGCTACGGCGGGACGGTGGGCTACTTCTCGACCAAGGGGAGCAGCGACGCCACCCTGTACACCACCGGCGCCGGCATGGGCGATCCGGTCACCAACAGCGCGAACGGCAGCCCGGACAACGCGGGGACGCAGTGGGAGGTCTTCTACATTCCCCAGCAGAACATCCGCCTGGCGCTGCGCTACACCAACTACTCGAAGTTCAACGGCGCGGCCAGCAATTACGACGGTTCCGGCCGCAACGCCAAGGACAACAACACGACCTACCTCTACGCCTGGTTCCTGTACTGACGACAGGCGCAGCGACGCAGTTCCAGATGACAGGCGGGCCGGCGTAGGCCGGACCCGCCGAGAAGCCCAAAGGAGAGACAAGATGAAGAGACGCACGCATATGGCGCTGGCATCGGCGCTCCTGGCCGGGGCGGCCGCCGGGGCCGCGCAGGCGGCCGATCCGGCCGCGGCGCAGGCCATCGTGGCCAGCACCTGCGCAGCCTGCCACGGGCCCGACGGCAATTCCCCGGTGCCCAATTTCCCGAGGCTGGCCGGTCTCGACGCCGGCTACCTGCTCAAGCAACTGGAGGACTTCCGGGCCAAGCGCCGCGCCAGCGAAATCATGGCGCCCATGGCGGAGAACCTCTCGCCCGATGACATGGCCGGCCTCGCCGCCTATTTCGCCGGGCAGAAACCGGCCGCCGCAGCGCCCCGCGAACCGGCGCTGGTGGAGGCCGGCAAGAAGCTCTACGAGGACGGCAATTCGAACACCGGCGTACCCGCATGCTATGGTTGCCATGGCTCCGACGGCGCTGGCAGCGGGCGCTTTCCGCGCCTGGCCGCACAGCATCCCGACTACCTGATCGACCAGTTGAAGCGCTTCGCCACGGCGCAGCGCAAGAACGACAAGCGGCTCATGCAGGCGGTGGCCGCCCGGATGACGGAGGCCGAGATGCTCGCCGTCGTCGAATATCTGGCCGCCCAGCCCTGACGAAAAGGAATCGCCATGAAATCCCTTGCCATCCTACTTGCGCTCCTCGGCCCGACGGCCGCCGCCCTTGCGCAGCCCGGCTATGTGCAGCCCCACGCCCCGGGCATCGAATCGAAAGGCTACGTCTGGAACGGACCCGATACGGAAAAGACCGAAGCCCTCATGCACCGGGGCGACCCTGAGAAGGGCAAAGTCGCCTACGAGGTCTGCCGCGGCTGCCACGGTGCCGATGCGTCGGGCAAGAACGACGCGATCTACCCCCAACTTGCCGGTCAGCACGTCAAGGTGCTGATCAAGCAGATGGTCGACGTGCGCGCCGGCCGCCGCGACAATCCCAAGATGCACCCGTTCATCGGGGAATGGGCGATCACCACCGACGATGTCTCCGACATGGCGGCCTATCTGAACAGCCTGCCGGTCCCGACCACCAACATCAAGGGCAGCGGCGCGAATGCGACCCGCGGCAGGACCATCTACGAAAAGAGCTGCAGCAATTGCCACGGCGATCGGGGCGAGGGCGACGCCGCCAGGTTCTACCCGATGGTGGCGTCCCAGCATTACGCCTATCTGCTCAACGAATCGGTGCAGATCCGCGACGGCTGGCGCCGCAACGCCAATCCGAAGATGCGCGCCGCCATCAAGAAATACTCGGACAAGGACCTCGAAGCCGTATCCGACTACATGTCGCGCCTGCCGCCGCCGGCGGACAAGGCCGCCAAGTAGATGCGCTGTCGGCGCGCCGCCCTCTTCCCGGCGGCGCGCCGGAACCGGGAGAACGACATGACGAATCTGAAGGCTTACCTCTGGCCGGTGACGGTCGGAATCTTCGCCACGGCCACCACGGGTATCTTCCTGCTTTCGGTCGCCATCCTGCTCTTCGTCTGGAGCCAATAAGACTCGCCTGCGCTGTAGAAGTGCGCGGGCGGGCCCGTCCCGACGGGCGAGCGCGTCGGGGAAGGGACAAGGGTCAATGAGCGATTCGAGGCTGAGGTTGAATGCACCGGCGCACGTCTCGGTGGCGGCCAAGGTGGTTGCCGTCAGCGCAGCGATTTCCGTAGCCACGCTCGGCGCCAGTTCGGCGTACGTGCATCTTTCGGCCCAGCACATGGCGGAAGGGTTCGCGGTGGAGCATGCCGCAGGCCTCGCCGACAGCTACTTCGACGCCCTCAACAAGCTGATGCTGACCGGCAGCATGGCGCAACGCGACGAGCCGCGCCAGGCCATCCTGGCGCAGCCCAACGTCGCCGAAGCCCGCATCCTCCGCGGACCCGCCGTGCGCGCCCTGTTCGGCGAGGGAACGCCCGAGGAACGGCCGCGCGACGCGCTCGACGAGCGTGGACTTGCCGGCGACGAGGTCGTCGTGACGGACGAAAGCGGCGGCCGCCGGCGCGTCACGGTGGTTCGCCCGTTCAAGGCCTCGAAACACACGCGCGGCGTCGATTGCACGAAATGCCACGTCAATGCCGCGGAAGGCACCGTGCTGGGCGCCGTGCGCATCGTCTACGACCTCGGTTCGATCGACGCGCGCATCCGCGAGGACGACCTGATCAGCGCCGGCATCCACCTCGGCCTGTTCCTTGCCGGCATCGGCGTTCTCGTGCTGCTGCTGCGGCGCATCGTGTCGAACCCCATCGATCGCCTGGCCGCGACGATGTTCGGCGTGCGGGAGAAATCCGACCTCTCGTTGCGCGTGCAATGCGACACCGGGGACGAGATCGGACACGCCGCCAACGCCTTCGACGAAATGATGGACAGGTTCGCCGCCCTCATCGAGCAGGTCCGTAAAGCCACCGAGCAGGTCGCCGGGCTGGCGACGCGGATGGTCGACGTGGCGGCGCGCACCCAGGAAAACGTCGATCAGCAGCTCGGCGACACCGAACTGCTGGCCGAGGCGCTGCGCCGCATGAACGACGCGATCATGAGCATCGCCCAATTGACGCGCGACGCGGCGGCTTCCGCCCAGGAGGCCGACGGGCGGGCGAAAAGCGGCGCCGGCACGGCGACGGAATCGAGCGTCGCCATCACGGCGCTGGCGGCGCAACTGGAAAACGCCGCCGCGGTGATCGGACGGCTGGGCGCCGACAGCCGCGACATCGGCCGCGTCGTCGGACTGATCCGCGAGATCGCCGACCAGACCAACCTGCTCGCGCTGAACGCGGCCATCGAGGCGGCG
>DAIDAU010000497.1 GCA_027310465.1 Rhodocyclaceae bacterium | reverse complement strand
ATGCTGCGGCGCACGGCATCGTAGAGGTTCACCTGGCCCTGGATCTGGTTGTACCAGTTCGGGCTGTTGGAATCCTCGAAGTCGGTCATGTAGGAATCGGCGCCCGAGTTCAGCGCGTTGATGATCATCTTGCGCTCAGCCGGACCGGTGATCTCGACGCGGCGGCATTCGAGCGCGCGCGGCAGCGGCGCGATCCTCCACTCGCCGTCGCGGACGTGCCGGGTTTCCGGCAGGAAGTCGGGCATTTCGCCGGCGTCGATGCGCGCCTGTCGCGCGACGCGCGCCTTCAGCAGCTCCTGGCGGCGCGCTTCGAAAGTGCGGTGCAGCCTGGCGACGAAGGCGAGCGCTTCGGCCGTCAGGATCTCGTCGAAGCGCGGGTGCATCTGTCCATGGATCTGGACGCCGGAGGGGAGGTCAATGTTCATGTCGTTCTCCTGGTTTTTCGTTCTAAGACATTTGGTTCAGCAAAAAATGCCGCACCGGCGAACCGGTGCGGCACTTTCTGGAAAAGTGCCGCGCAAGCACTTTCGTGCGGCACCTTTCTCTCCACTCCCTCTGTATCGAGGGATCGTCTCCATCAGTGGAACTGCTCCTCCTCCGTCGATCCGGTGAGCGCCGTGACGCTCGACGCGCCGCCCTGGATGACCGTGGTGACGTCGTCGAAATAGCCGGTCCCCACTTCCTGCTGGTGCGAGACGAAGGTGTAGCCGCGTTCGCGCGCCGCGAATTCGGGCTCCTGCACCTTCTCGACGTAGGCCGACATGCCGCGCTGGGCGTAATCCTGGGCCAGGTCGAACATGTTGAACCACATCGAGTGGATGCCGGCCAGCGTGATGAATTGGTACTTGTAGCCCATCGCGCCGAGCTCGCGCTGGAACTTGGCGATGGTGGCGTCGTCGAGGTTCTTCTTCCAGTTGAACGACGGCGAGCAGTTGTAGGCCAGCAGCTTGTCGGGGAACCTGGCGCGGATCGCCTCGGCGAACTTCTTGGCGAACTGCAGATCCGGCTTGCCCGTCTCGCACCAGACCATGTCGGCGTAAGGCGCGTAGGCGAGCCCGCGCGAGATCGACTGCTCGAGGCCCGGCCGGGTGCGGTAGAAGCCTTCGGGCGTCCGCTCTCCGGTGACGAACGGCTTGTCGTTGGCGTCGACGTCGCTGGTGAGCAGCTCGGCGGCCTCGGCGTCGGTGCGGGCCAGGATGATGGTCGGCACGCCGAGCACGTCGGCGGCCAGACGGGCGGAGATCAGCTTCTGCACCGCCTCCTGGGTCGGCACCAGCACCTTGCCGCCCATGTGGCCGCATTTCTTCACCGAGGCGAGCTGGTCCTCGAAATGCACGCCCGCGGCGCCGGCGCGGATCATCGACTTCATCAGTTCGTAGGCGTTCAGCACGCCGCCGAAGCCGGCTTCCGCATCCGCGACGATGGGCGCGAAATAGTCGACGTACCCGTCGCTGCCGGCATCGATGCCCTTGGCGTGCTGGATTTCGTCCGCGCGCTTGAAGGAGTTGTTGATGCGCTCGACCACGGCTGGCACCGAATTGACCGGATAGAGCGACTGGTCGGGGTACATCGCCATGTAGCTGTTGTTGTCGGCGGCGACTTGCCAGCCGGACAGGTAGATCGCCTTGATGCCGGCCTTGACCTGCTGCATGGCCTGGCCGCCGGTCAGCGCGCCGAGGCAGTTGACGTAGGGCTCGTCGTGCACCAGATCCCAGAGCTTTTCCGCGCCGCGGCGGGCCAGGGTGTGCTCGATCGGGAAGGAGCCGCGCAGGCGCACGACGTCTTCGGCGCGATATCCGCGCTTGATGCCTTTCCAGCGGGGGCTCTCCGCCCATTCCTTGGCCAGGGCGGCGGCTTGTATTCTGCGGTCGTTCATTCGAGGCTCCTAATGTCTGATGGGGGTTTCGAAAGCCGGTCCTCAGCATGCGGATCCGCCTCGGACTCTCACTTTCGTGCAGCCAGTATAGGCCTCGTATTGCACAGCAGCAATGCTCTTATATAAGAGCGTGACATATTTTTATATGTTAATAATCAACAATGTAAAGTTAACATCCCGAAAGGCGAAACGCCGTGTGGATAGTGAAACGTCGGTGCGCGTGTTGCACCTTGACTCTTGTATAAGAGTTATCAGGAGACGAGACGCACCGGGCTGACGATCACCCCGTCTTCGTCGGCATAGAGCCAGGCGCCAGCCGCGAAGGTGACGCCGCCGAACGTCACCGGGACGTCGCGCTCGCCCTGGTTCTTCTTCACGGTCTTGCGCGGATGCGTGGCGAGCGCGAAGACGCCGAGGTCCATCGCGCCGATCGCCCGCGAGTCGCGGATGCAGCCGTAAACCAGGATGCCGCTCCAACCGTTCCTCACGCCCAGCGCGGCGAGCTGGTCGCCGACGAGCGCGCAGCGCAGGCTGCCGCCGCCGTCGACGACCAGGACGCGGTTTTCACCCGGGCTTTCCAGCGTGCCGCGAACCAGCCCGTTGTCCTCGAAAAGCTTCAAGGTGCTGATCGGCCCGCAGAACGATTTGCGGCCGCCGTAGGACTTGAACATCGGCGCGACGACCCGGACCTGGTCCTCGTGCGCGTCGCACAGGTCGGTGGTGAAGAACTGCATTCTCGGCTCCTTTGCAAAAAGAAACGGCGGCCCGCAGGCCGCCGCCGGTCGTTGCGCCGGGCGCGCTAGTGCGCCGCCATCTCCTCGGCGTCCTCCGCGAACGAAAGCTTGACCTTGCCCTCGGCGTCGAGATCGATCGTGACCTTGCCGCCGTTGGCCAGGCGTCCGAACAGCAGCTCGTCGGCCAGCGCCGAGCGGATGGTGTCCTGGATGAGCCGCGCCATCGGGCGGGCGCCCATGGTCGGATCGAAGCCGTTTCGTGCCAGCCAATGACGCAGGTCGTCGGTGAAGATCGCCTCGACCTTCTTCTCGTGCAACTGGCCTTCGAGTTGCATGAGGAACTTGTCGACCACGCGCAGGATGACTTCCTCGTCGAGCGACTTGAACGACACGATCGCATCGAGGCGGTTGCGGAACTCCGGCGAGAACATGCGCTTGATGTCGCCCATCTCGTCGCCGGCCTCCTTGCTGGACGTGAAGCCCATGGTCGGCTTGTTGAGCGCCTCGGCGCCCGCATTGGTCGTCATGACGATGACGATGTTGCGGAAATCCGCCTTGCGGCCGTTGTTGTCGGTCAGCGTGCCGTGATCCATCACCTGCAGCAGGATGTTGAAGATGTCGGGATGCGCCTTCTCGATCTCGTCCATCAGCAGCACGGCGTGCGGCTTCTTGGTGACGGCCTCGGTGAGCAGGCCGCCTTGGTCGAAGCCGACGTATCCCGGCGGCGCGCCGATCAGGCGGCTCACCGCATGGCGTTCCATGTATTCCGACATGTCGAAGCGGATCAGTTCGATGCCCATGCAGTAGGCGAGCTGGCGCGCCACTTCCGTCTTGCCGACGCCGGTGGGGCCGGAGAACAGGAAGCAGCCGATCGGCTTCTGCGGGCTGCCGAGGCCGGAGCGCGACATCTTGATGGCCTTCGCCAGCGCATCGATCGCCTGGTCCTGGCCGAAGACGACGGCGCGCAGGTCGCGCTCGAGGTTCTTCAGCGCCGAGCGGTCGTCGGCCGAGACATGCTGCGGCGGAATGCGCGCGATCTTGGCGACGATCTCCTCGATCTCCTGCTTGCCGATGATCTTCTTCTGCTTGGACTTCGGCAGGATGCGCTGCGCCGCGCCGGCTTCGTCGATGACGTCGATGGCCTTGTCTGGCAGGTGGCGGTCGGTGATGTACTTGGCGGCCAGCTCGGCGGCGTTGCTGATCGCGGCCGTCGAATACTTGACGCCGTGATGCTCCTCGAAACGCGACTTCAGCCCGCGCAGGATCGAGACGGTCTCGTCGACCGACGGCTCCTCGACGTCGATCTTCTGGAAGCGCCTTGAGAGCGCGTGGTCCTTTTCGAAAACGCCGCGGAACTCGTTGTAGGTCGTGGCGCCGATGCACTTCAGCGCGCCCGAGGACAGCGCCGGCTTCAGCAGATTCGAAGCATCGAGCGTTCCGCCCGAGGCGGCGCCGGCGCCGATCAGCGTATGGATCTCGTCGATGAACAGGATCGCGCTCGGGTTTTCCTGCAGCTGCTTCAGCACCGCCTTGAGGCGCTGCTCGAAGTCGCCGCGGTATTTCGTGCCGGCGAGCAAGGCGCCCATGTCGAGCGCGTAGACCGTCGCATCCGACAGGACTTCCGGCACGCGGCTCTCGATGATGCGGCGCGCCAGGCCTTCCGCGATGGCGGTCTTGCCGACGCCCGCTTCGCCGACCAGCAGCGGGTTGTTCTTGCGCCGGCGGCACAGCGTCTGGATCACGCGCTCGAGTTCCTTCTCGCGCCCGATCAGCGGGTCGATCTTGCCCGTCAGCGCGAGCTGGTTGAGGTTCTGCGTGAAGTTTTCCAGCGCGGTGGCGGGCGAGGGCGCCTCGGCTTCCTGCTCGGAGGTTTCCTCGCTCTTGCCCGTCGGCTGCGGCGACTTGGTGATGCCGTGCGAGATGTAGTTCACCACGTCGAGACGCGAGATGTTCTGCTTGTGCAGGTAATACACGGCGTGCGAATCCTTCTCGCCGAAGATCGCCACGAGCACGTTGGCGCCCGTCACTTCCTTCTTGCCGGAAGACTGCACGTGCAGGATGGCGCGCTGGATCACGCGCTGGAAGCCGAGGGTCGGCTAGGTGTCGATTTCCTCGCTGCCGGCGACCGTGGGAGTGTGCTGGTTGATGAACGCCAGCAGTTCGCTGCGCAGCGTGTCCGTGTCCGCGGCGCAGGCGCGCAACACTTCCGCGGCCGACGGGTTGTCGAGCAGCGCCAGCAGCAGGTGCTCCACGGTGATGAATTCGTGGCGCTTCTGCCGCGCTTCGACGAACGCCATGTGCAGACTGACTTCCAGTTCCTGGGCGATCATGCCTTCTCTCCTGCCGGGCCGCCCGAATGCGTCGATCTTCGCTCGGACGTGAAATAGTTGTTCGGTACTCGCATCCTAGTTCTCTTCCATCACGCACGCCAGGGGGTGCTGGTGCTGATGGGCGAATGCGCTGACCTGGTCGACCTTCGTCGCGGCCATGTCGCGCGGGTATACGCCGCAGATGCCCTTGCCTGAGCGATGGACCTGCAGCATCACGACGGTGGCTTGTTCGCGGCTCATACCGAAAAACTTTTGCAGCACGACAACAACGAAATCCATCGGCGTGTAATCGTCATTGAGCAGCACGACCCGGAACAGCGGCGGTTGTTTGACCCGAGTCTTTTCGGGTTCCAGAATCGTCCCGCCGTCACGTTGTTTTCGTACAGCCATGAAAGGATTCTAATGCGAATTGTTGGGCAAGCAACTGCGGCACGAACAGGGAAATAAGGCGCGATTCGCGGCTTATCTCGCGTGGCTCGCGGCACTTCGTCGACGCATTCGAAGAGATCGTTCGAGCCCTGCCGTTGCTGTCCCGCAGCAAAAAAACTAGTTGACGCCTTCAATCAGAATGAGTAAAAGGCATGCGTGTTTGGTTCAAGACTCACCGCAGTGACCGGCATTTGAGTGGCCCGCAGTGCTTCAGTTCCCTGAATACCGCCCCGGCCTCTTTCGCTGTTGAGCACTTGTTACGCAAACATTTCCCGGCGAGCGCGCACGCGGCTTTCCGGTTCGTGTCATGTTTTAGGAAAGAGGCGTTATGGCAACTGGTACCGTGAAGTGGTTCAACGATTCAAAGGGTTATGGCTTCATTACACCGGACGACGGCAGCGAGGACTTGTTCGCGCACTTCTCGGCCATCAACATGGCCGGCTTCAAGACCCTCAAGGAAGGTGAAAAGGTTTCGTTCGAGGTCACGCAGGGCCCCAAGGGCAAGCAGGCCTCGAACATTCAGAAAGCCTGACGAAACGACTTTTCGCAGGATTCTGCAACCCGCCGAGCGGCTCAGCCCCGGTGGGTTTTTGTTTTTGGGGTAAAGGTCTTGAGCGCCGGAGCGGCTCGCGCCGCCCCGACGCCGGGGACGTCACATGCGATCGATCATCGCCTGACCGAATGCAGAGCACTTCACTTCCTTCGCGCCTTCCATCAGGCGCGCGAAATCGTAGGTGACGACCTTGTCGCCGATCGCGGCCTCCATCGACTTGACGATCAGGTCGGCCGCTTCCTTCCAGCCCATGTGGCGCAGCATCATCTCGGCCGACAGGATCAGCGAGCCGGGATTCACGTAGTCCTTGCCTGCGTACTTCGGCGCCGTGCCGTGGGTCGCCTCGAAGCAGGCGTACCGGTCGGAGATGTTGGCGCCGGGGGCGATGCCGATGCCGCCGACCTGCGCCGCCAGCGCGTCCGAGATGTAATCGCCGTTGAGGTTCAGCGTGGCGATCACGTCGTACTCGGCGGGGCGCAGCAGGATCTGCTGCAGGAAGGCGTCGGCGATGGCGTCCTTGACGATGATGTCGCGGCCGGTCTGCGGGTTCTTGAACGAGCACCAGGGCCCGCCGTCGATCGGCTGCGCGCAGAATTCCTTCTGCGCCAGGGCATAGGCCCAGTCGCGGAAGGCGCCTTCCGTGTACTTCATGATGTTGCCCTTGTGCACGATCGTCACCGACTTGCGGTCGTTGGCTATCGCGTACCTGATCGCCGCGCGCACCAGGCGTTCGGTGCCTTCGCGCGACACCGGCTTGATGCCGATGCCCGACGTGGCGGGGAAGCGGATCTTCCTGACACCCATCTCGTCCTGCAGGAACCTGATCAGCTTCTTCGCCGGCTCGGTCTCGGCCTGCCATTCGATGCCGGCGTAGATATCCTCGGTGTTCTCGCGGTAGATCACCATGTCGGTCTTCGACGGGTCCTTCAGCGGCGAGGGCACGCCCTTGAAGTAGCGCACCGGACGCACGCACTGGTAGAGGTCGAGTTCCTGGCGCAGTGCGACGTTGAGCGAGCGGATGCCGCCGCCCACCGGCGTCGTCATTGGCCCCTTGATCGAGACCGAATACTCCTTGAGCAGCGCGAGGGTCTCGTCGGACAGCCAGACGTCGGGCCCGTACATCCGGGTCGACTTCTCGCCCGCGTAGACCTCCATCCAGGAAATCCTGCGCTTGCCGCCGTAGGCCTTGGCGACGGCGGCGTCGACCACGGCTTTCATCACCGGCGTGATGTCCACGCCGATGCCGTCGCCCTCGATGTAGGGAATGATGGGATTATCGGGAACGGGCTTGCCGGGAACGATTTTCTCCCCGGCGGGTATCTTGATCAGCGAGGTGCTCATTTGGGTCCACTCCTTGAGTTATCAGCTGCGATCGGCGACAAAGCTCTCTATCAAACCCTTATGTCTTATATAAGACTTGATCTATTATGCGCCAACCGGAACGTTTCCGCCAGACTCCGGCCCGGAAAATTTCTCCACCGGGAAACCGCTTGGACAACGAATCGCGCCCCGATATGCCCCTGACCGACAATACAGCCGCGCAGCGCCTGGCGCAGGCGATGATCGAAGGCTTCAACAAGCACTATCGGCTGTTCCGCGCCTGTTCGGCGGAAGCCAAGGCCCGTTTCGAGGCGGCCGACTGGCCGGCCGGGCAGCAAGCCGTGCGCGACCGCATCAACTACTACGAGCAGCGCGTCAACGAGACGGTGGCCTACCTGCACGACGAGTTCGAGGCCGACCTGCGCGACGAAGCCGTCTGGCGCACCGCCAAGCTGCTCTACATCGGCCTGCTGACCGACCACAAGCAGCCCGAACTCGCCGAGACCTTCTTCAACTCGGTGTTCTGCCGCATCATGCGGCGCACCTATTTCCATAACGATTTCATCTTCGTGAGGCCGGCGACGTCCACCGAGTACATCGAATCGGATCCGCCGTCCTATCGCTGCTACTACCCGGGCCGCGAAGGATTCCGCGAATCCGTGCGCCGCCTGCTGCTTGACTTCAAATGGACGCGCGAGTTCGACGATCTCGACCGCGACGTCGATCGCATTATCCGCTGCGCCGGGCGCTACGTCGGGAACTGGCCGCAGCCCGACGCGAACTTCCAGATCCAGGTGCTCGATTCGGCCTTCTATCGCAACAAGGCGGCCTACGTCATCGGCAAGGTGATCAACGGCGCCAGCGAGTATCCGTTCATGGCGCCGGTGCTGCACAACTCGGCATCCCGGCTCTATGTGGACACCGTGCTGTTCGACGCCGACCAGATCCGCACGCTGTTCTCGCTGTCGCGCGCCTACTTCATGGTCGACATGCAGGTACCCGCCAACTACGTGCAGTTCCTGCGCACCGTCATGCCCAACAAGCCGCGCTCGGAGATCTACACCATGCTAGGCCTCTGCAAGCAGGGCAAGACGGCGTTCTACCGCGGCCTCATCTCGCACCTGCACCATTCGCGCGACCAGTTCGTCGTCGCGCCCGGCATCGCGGGGCTGGTGATGCTGGTGTTCACGCTGCCCTCGTATCCCTACGTCTTCAAGGTGATCAAGGACGTCTTCGGCCCCTCCAAGGAAGTCGACCACGACACGGTCAGGCGCAAGTACCAACTGGTCAAGCAGGTCGACCGCGTCGGCCGCATGGCCGATACGCTGGAGTTCTCGCAGGTCGCGCTGCCCAAGGTCCGCTTCGCGCCGGAGCTGCTCGAGCAGCTTTACGCGCAGGTGCCGTCGCAGCTCGAGGAGGACGGCGGCGACCTCGTCATCCGGCACGTCTATATCGAACGCCGCATGGTGCCGCTGAACCTCTACCTCGAGCAGGCGGAGAAGGAAGGCCGGCGCGATCTCGTCGAGGACGCGGTGCGCGAATACGGCAACGCCGTGCGCGAGTTGGCGATCGCCAACATCTTTCCGGGCGACCTGCTGTGGAAGAACTTCGGCGTCACGCGCTTCGGGCGCATCGTGTTCTACGACTACGACGAGATCGAGTACATGACCGACTGCAATTTCCGCGACATTCCGCCGGCGCCCGACTACGAATCGGAACTCTCGGGCGAAGCCTGGTATCCGGTGCGCCGCAACGACGTGTTCCCCGAGGAGTTCCCGCGCTTCCTGCTGGTGACGGAGCGCATCCGCGAGGCCTTCATGCGCTACCATGCCGACCTGCTCGACGCGGCGTTCTGGCGCCGGACGCAGGCGGCCATACGCAACGGCGAGGTGCCCGACTTCTTTCCCTATCCCGAATCCATGCGCTTCCGCAATCAATTCAAGCCGCGCGCCGCGCCGAGGCAGGCTTGAGCCGCACGCTGCTGTTCAACAAGCCGTACGGCGTATTGACCCAGTTCACTTCCGGCGAGGGCAAGCCGACTCTGGCGGACTACATCCCGGTGCCCGGCGTCTACGCGGCGGGCCGTCTCGATTTCGACAGCGAAGGCCTGGTGATCCTGACCGACGACGGCGCGCTGCAAAGCCGCATCAGCCATCCGCGGCACAAGTTGGCGAAGACCTACTGGGCGCAGGTCGAAGGCATTCCCGACGAGCAGGCCCTGGCCGCGCTGCGCCGCGGACTCGATCTCGGCGACTTCCGCACCCGGCCCTGCCGCGCCCGTCTCATGCCCGAGCCGGCCGGGTTGTGGCCGCGCGACCCGCCGATCCGTTTTCGCAAGACCGTCCCGACGGCGTGGCTCGAAATCGAGATTGCCGAGGGCAAGAACCGCCAGGTCAGGCGCATGACAGCAAAGGCGGGGCATCCGACGCTGCGCCTGATCCGCTGGGCCATCGGGAACTGGACGCTGGAAGATTTGCCGCCAGGCGCGTGGCGTCATATGACGAAAGAGGAATTGCGCGGAAATTAGGCCGCCGTCCCGTCGCAACGTGTCAACCTTACCGGCAGCATACGCGTTGTCCGCGATGACGCTGCACTTCGCGGGTGCCGTCAACACAAAGTTGTCATTCCAATCGTCAGACGAAAGGTAAGAAAAAATGAGCAAACTGATCGCTACCCTGA
>DAIDAU010000492.1 GCA_027310465.1 Rhodocyclaceae bacterium | reverse complement strand
GTGCGGCAGGTCGATGCCGTCGAGCGTGTTCTTCACCAGCAGGCCGAGATCGGTGTCGCCTTCCATCAGCAGGCGGCGGCTGAAGAACAGCGTGTCGGGATCCTCTTCGCGCGTCATCAGGGCGATGAAGTCGCGGCTGCGCGCCGAGATGGTGAGATCGGGCTTGGCGTTGTCGAAGATCGGTCTGAAGCCGCGCGTCGAATAGGCGAAGCGCAGCGTCAGCCCGGCGTCGGTGACGCGGATGGCGAAGCGCTTGCCGGCGAGCTCGGCGAGCGGCTCGCGCGGGATCATGCGGCCGAGCGCGAGATTGAGGCCGGTGACGAAAGCGATGCTCGGCGGCAGTTGCGGCAGCCGGTCGCCCAATCTGGCGATCGACGCGGGCAAGGTGAAATCAGGCAGCTTGAAGGTCATTATGCCTCCTGACGGGCCGCCCCGAAGGGGGCAGCGAACGGAGTGAGCGTGGGGGCCATTATTTGTTCTCCACGAGTTCTAATCCCGGCTTGCCGTGCCAGAAGCCGTTGCACCAGTCGCCGGCCAGCTGCGCCGCCTTGCCGTCGAGCGCGCCGCGGAAGGCGGCGATGACGTCGGCGAGTCCCTGCGACTGCGGGCTGATGCGCACGATGTCGACGCCGGCCTGCGCCATCTGCGGCATTTCGCGCAGCAGATTATAGGTCCTGGCCGACATCGTCTGGATGCCGTTGATGACGAGGAACTCTTCCTTCTCGCGCGTCTTCACGGCGAGGCCGTCGGGAAACTCGATGCACTTGAACTCGCAGGTGTCCTTCTGCAGGTTGAAGCGCCGCGCCGTGAAGCAGCGCGCCGACCACGCCAGCGGCAGCCGGCCGTAGGCGAACACTTCCGTCTGCAGGCCGGCCGGCTTTTCCTCGAGGATGCCGGCGAGCGTTGCGCGGCTCGATTCGGGCGGCATCACCCAGCGCGTGGCGCCCATGTCCGCCAGCAGCCCCAGCGTATGGCCGTTGAAGACGTTGAGCGACATGCCGGCGGCGAAGGGCAGCTTCTTCTCGGCGAGCAGGCGCACGGCGCCCATCTCGTTGGCTTCGATCGCGAAGCGGCCGTTGTCGACCAGCCGGCGCAGCGCCTTGAGGTCCGACTCCGATTCGATCAGCGCCTGGGAGGAGAGCACCACTTCCTTGCCGGCGTCGGCGAGACGTTGCGCGACGTCGAGCCAGTCCTCGGCGCGCAGCTCGTGACGGCGCGAGCAGGTGGTCTCGCCGAGGTAGACGATGTCGACGGGCTGCTTGGCGACGTCGGCGTAGAAATCGAGCGTGGCCTGCTTGGGCCAGTAGAAGAGGTTCGGGCCGAGGGAGAGCTTCATCGCGACGTCACTTCCAGGGCCGGTTGTAGGCGCCGAGCGTATGCGACTGCCCTTCGGAAACCTTGTTCAGCTCGGCCATCCACGCCGCCTTGGGCACGTAGTGCGCGGCATCCTTCTTGCACGCATCGATCGCCTCGCGCCACACCTTGGTCACCTGCGCCACATACGCCGGGCTGCGCTGGCGGCCTTCGATCTTGATGGCGCGGATGCCCATCTCCATCAACTGCGGCAGCAGCTCGAGCGTGTTGAGGCTGGTCGGCTCCTCGATCGCGTAATAGGTCTCCTCGGCGACTTCGAAGCGGCCCTTGCACAGCGTCGGATAGCCGGCGCGCTCGCCGTCGGCGAAGCGGTCGATGAGGATGCCGTTGAGGCGCGTCTCCATGCCGGCCGAAGTCTGCTCCCAGCGCACCGCCTTGCCGGGCGAGCAGGCGCCGTTGCAGTTGGGCGACGTGCCGGTGGCGTAGGCGGAAAGCGCGCAGCGCCCTTCGACCATCACGCAGAGGCCGCCGAAGCCGAACACCTCGATCTCCACGGCCGTG
>DAIDAU010000490.1 GCA_027310465.1 Rhodocyclaceae bacterium | reverse complement strand
GCCCCAAGCTGTGCACTGGTTTGCCGAAGTGGGAAGGCTGGCGTTCGCCGATCGCAAGCGCTATCTGGGCGACGCCGATTTCGTCGACGTGCCGCAGCGCGAATTGCTCGCGCCGTACTATCTCGATGCGCGGGCGCGATTGATGGGCGCCGATGCCTCGCTCGGCGTCGCGCCGCCGGGACGGCTGCCGCAGCGCGATGCGCTGTCCGACGACAGCGCGCCCGAGATTCCCGCGACCAGCCATCTGTCGATCGTCGACGCGCAGGGCAACGCGGTGGCCATGACGACTTCCGTCGAGGACGCCTTCGGCAGCCGCACGCTGGTTGACGGCTTCCTGCTCAACAACCAGCTCACCGATTTCTCTTTCATGCCCGCGGAGGACGGCCGTCCGGCGGCGAACCGCGTCGAACCGGGCAAGCGGCCGCTGTCGTCGATGGCGCCGACCATGGTGTTCGACCGCCGCGGGCGGCTCGTCGCGGTGCTCGGTTCGCCGGGCGGACAGCGCATCATCAACTACGTGGCGCAGACGCTGGTGGCGCTGTTCGATTGGCAACTGGCGCCCGACGCTGCCGTCGCCTTGCCGCACTTCGGCAGCCGCAACGGCCCGGCGGAGCTCGAGCGGGGCGAGTTCGCCGAGCGCATGAAGCCGGCCCTGGAGGCGCTCGGCGACGAGGTGACGAGCGACGAGATGACCAGCGGCCTGCACGTCATCGTGCGGCGCGGCGAGCGCTGGATCGGCGCCGCCGATCCGCGCCGCGAAGGGGTTGCCGCGGGCGAGTGAGTCAGAAGGCGGTGCGGTGCCTGAAGTGCGCGAGCCGGAAGCCGAGCAGCGCCAGCGTGCCGAAGTAGGCGACGACGCCGGCGCCGACGACGGCGGCGAGCCGCATCACCTTGCGGCTGCCCGACATCGCGAGCCACGCCGCGTCGTCTCCCGCCGCGAACCACAAGGCGACGGCCATGACGAGCAGCGCCGCCGCCAGCTTCAGCGCGAATGCGGGCCAGCCGGCAGCCGGCCGATACGCGCCGCGCTTGCGCAGGCCGCGATAGAGCAGCGCCGCGTTGAGGCAGGCGGCCAGGCCGATCGACAGGGCGAGGCCGGCGTGGCGCAACCAGCCGATGAACATCAGGTTCATCAACTGCGTCGCGGTCAGGGTGACGAGGGCGATCTTCACCGGCGTCTTGATGTCCTGGCGCGCGTAGAAGCCGGGCGCGAGGATCTTCACCAGGATGAGCCCGGACAAACCGACGCTGTAGGCCGCCAGCGCGCTGCGCGACTGCATCACGTCGTTGGCCGAGAAGGCGCCGTAGTGGAACAGCGTGGACAGCAGCGGCACGGCGAGCAGGGCGAGCGCCAGCGCGGCCGGCAACGTCAGCAGCAGCGTCAGGCGCAGGCCCCAGTCGAGCAGGGCCGAGAACTCCTCGCGATGGTCCGCGGCATGCGCCTTGGCGAGGCTCGGCAGCAGGATGGTGCCGAGCGCCGCGCCGAGCAGCCCGGTGGGGAACTCCATGAGCCGGTCGGCGTAGTAGAGCCAGGAGACGCTGCCCGACGGCAGGAAGGAGGCGAACACCGTGTTGATCAGCAGCGAGATCTGCGACACCGACACGCCGATGATGGCGGGCCCCATGAGCTTCAGCACGCGCCGCACGCCGGGGTCCTGCGGCGCGAACTCGAAGCGCGGCAGCATGCCGATGCGCTTCAGCGCCGGCAGCTGCACCGCCAGCTGCAGCAGGCCGCCGAGGAATACCGCCCAGGCCAGCACCACGATGGGCGGATCGAAATAGGGGGCGGCGAGCAGCGCCATGCCGATGAACGAGAAGTTCAGCAGCACCGGAGTGAAGGCGGGCAGCGCGAACTTGCTCCAGGTATTGAGAATGCCCGCGGCCAGTGCCACCAGCGCCATGAACAGGAT
>DAIDAU010000487.1 GCA_027310465.1 Rhodocyclaceae bacterium | reverse complement strand
CTGCTGCGCCGCGGCCTGCTGCCGGTGCCGGGCGACCTGAATCAGCTGCTGCTCGCGGCCTTCGAAGAGCGGTAGAGCACGCAGCTCACCGTGCGGGTGCGGCTGAGCGGCACGGCTTCCGGGTAGGCCAGACGGCACTCCGGCTTCGCCTTCGGGCAGCGCGGGTGGAAGTGGCAGCCCGCGGGCGGGCTCGCCGGCGAGGGCAATTCGCCCGTCAGGCGAATCGGCTCCCTGCCGCCCTCGATCACCGGCACCGCCGAGAGCAGCGCCTCGGTGTACGGGTGGCGCGGGTTGCCGAGCACCTCGTCCACCGTCCCACGCTCCACGATCCGCCCGAGGTACATCACCGCGACCTCGTGCGCCAGGTACTCGACGATCGCGATGTTGTGCGTGATGAACAGGTAGGCGAGGCCGAGATGCCGCTGCAGCTCGGCCAGCAGCCTGAGGATCTGCGCCTGCACCGAGACGTCGAGCGCGCTGGTCGGCTCGTCGAGGATCAAGAGCCGGGGCGACACCGCCAGCGCGCGCGCGATGGCGATGCGCTGGCGCTGGCCGCCGGAGAATTCGTGCGGATAGCGGCCGGCCATCTCCGGCGCGAGGCCCACCTCCGCCAGCAGTTCGGCAATGCGCGCCGCGTGATCGCCGGCGACCTTCAGCGCCCGCATGCCTTCGGCGATGATCGGCCCGATGCGCAGGCGCGGGTTGAGCGAGCCGAAGGGGTCCTGGAACACCATCTGCGCCACGCCGCGCACCGCGTCGACATGCGCGGCATCCACTTGGCGCCCGGCCAGCTTCACGGCGCCGGCCGTCGGCTCGATCAGCCGCAGGATCGCCTTGCCGGCCGTCGTCTTGCCGCAGCCAGATTCGCCGACCAGCGCCAGCGTGCGGCCGGCGTCGAGGCGCAGCGACACGCCGTCGACCGCGCGCACGGCGCCGACGGCGCGCTGCAGCAGTCCGCGCCGGATCGGGAAATGCACCTTGAGGCCGGCGACGTCGAGCAGCGCGTTCTCCGCCGCCCGCTTCTCCGCTGGCTTCGGCAGGTTCTCGGGCAGCGCCGCGAACAAGGCGCGCGAGTATTCGTGCGCCGGGGCGCGGAAGAAGTCGGCGCGCGCCGCGACCTCGACCAGCTTGCCGCTGCGCATGACGCCGACGTGGTCGGCCATGCGCGCCGCGACGCCGAGGTCGTGCGTGATCAGCAGGATCGCCATGTCGCGTTCGCGCTGCAGCTGCTTGAGCAGGTCGAGCACCTGCGCCTGGATCGTGACGTCGAGCGCCGTCGTCGGCTCGTCGGCGATCAGCAGCTTGGGATTGCCGGCCAGCGCCATGGCGATCATGACGCGCTGCTTCATGCCGCCCGAGAGCTGGAACGGATATTCGTCGAGCCGCCGCCGCGGGTCGGGAATGCCGACGGCGCCGAGCAGCTCGAGCGCGCGCGCGCCGCCGTCGCCGGCATGCAGCGACAGCGCCTCGCCGATCTGGCGGCCGATGGTCGTCACCGGATTGAGGCTCGTCGCCGGTTCCTGGAAGATCATCGCCATGCCGCCGCCGCGGATGCCGCGCATCCTGTATTCGGGCAGCGCCAGCAGGTCGTCCGCCTCGAGCGCGACGCGGCCGCCGGCGATGCGCGCGACGTTGGGCAGCAGGCGCATCAGCGTCAGCGCCGTCATCGACTTGCCGCAGCCCGATTCGCCGAGCAGGGCGAAGGTCTCGCCGCGCGCGATGTCGAAGGAGATGCCGTCGACGGGTTTCGCGCTGCCGATGGCGACGGCCAGATCGCGCACGGAAAGCAGCGGCGCGCCCATCACCCCAGCCTCGGATCGAAGGCGTCGCGCACCACGTCGGCGAACAGGTTCGCCGCCAGCACCAGCACGAACATGAACGAGAACGCCGCCGCCAGCGACCACCACACCATCGGCTCGCGCGCCAGCTCGAGGCGCGCCGCGTTGATCATGGTGCCGAAGCTGATGGTGTTCGGATCGACGCCGATGCCGACGTAGGACAGCACCGCCTCGGCCAGCACCAGGCCGGAGAAGTCCATCACCAGCGAGATCAGCACGATGTGCATCAGGTTGGGCAGGATGTGGCGCAGCATGATGGCGAGCTGCGCGACGCCGAAGGCGCGCGCCGCCTGCACGTACTCCATCTCGCGCAGCTTCAGCGTCTCGCCGCGCAGCAGCCGGCACAGCCCCGTCCAGCTCGTCACGCCGAGGATCGCGCACAGCGCCAGCAGGCGCGCGTCGGCGCGCTCGGCGGAGGTGGCGAACCATTCCGGGTGGGTGTCGATGATGACTTGCATCATCAGCACGGCGGCGGCGATCAAGAGCACGCCGGGAATCGAGTTGAGCGTCGTGTAGAGATACTGGATCGCGTCGTCCACCCAGCCGCCGACGTAGCCCGCGACGATGCCGAGCAGCACGGCGGCCGGCAGCATGATCAGCGTCGTCAGCGTGCCGATGATGACGCCCGTGCGGATGCTCTTCAGCGCGAGGAAGAGGACGTCCTGCCCGACCTTGTCGGTGCCGAAGACGTGGTAGCCCTGCGCCAGGGCCGCGATCGGCCCGGCCGCCACGCACATCGCCAGCAGGGCCGTGAAAGCCGCCATCCAGGCGACGCGC
Organism: Rhodocyclaceae bacterium; assembly: GCA_027310465.1. Taxonomy (GTDB): domain Bacteria; phylum Pseudomonadota; class Gammaproteobacteria; order Burkholderiales; family Rhodocyclaceae; genus Nitricoxidireducens. The sequence goes on along the minus strand of DAIDAU010000487.1, from coordinate 4,297 downwards.
GGATGGCGGCGCCGCAGGGGCAGCGCCGCGAGCCAGGCCAAGCCGCCGAAGACGATGCCGAGCGCCAGGCCGCGCAGCGCCGTCTGCGCCACGTCGGCGTCGCGCGCGCCGACGTTCTCGCCGAGATGCGCGCCGCCGTACTTGAGGCGCGGATAGAGCCACTCGCCGCCCTCCTGCATCTCCCTGGCGAAGGAATGCGTCGCCAGCGGCGCCGAGTAGGTCTTCTCGGTATGCGTGCGCAGCGGCGTCAGCGCGGCATCGAGGGCCGACAGCACGTCGACGGCGTAGGCCTCCTGCGGGGCGCCGAGGCGCGGCCGGAAATGCACCGAATCGAGCACGGCGACCGCCAGGAACACGACCAGCACCATCGCCGAGGCCGTGCCGACGCCGCTCCCGGCGACGCGCCCCATGGCGTGGCGCAGGTGGTCCTGGCGGCGCGCCCACCACAGGCTCTCCGCCGCCACGGCGATCAGCGCGAACAGCAGCGCGTCCGAGCCGAGCAGCACGAACTTGACCATCATCCGAGCCGCACCCGCGGATCGACGAGGGTGTACGAGATATCGGTCAGCAGCAGGCCGACGATATAGAGGAAGGAGCCGATGAACACCATCGAGCGCACCACGGCGAAGTCCTGCGCGTTGATGGCGTCGATGGTGTAGCTGCCCAGCCCCGGGATGCCGAAGAAGGACTCGATCACCAGGCTGCCCATGAACAGCGTCGGGATCAGCACCACGACGCCGGTGAGGATCGGGATCAGCGCGTTCCTGAGCACGTGGCCGAACAGCACCGCCCGCTCGGACAGCCCCTTGGCGCGCGCCGTGCGCACGTAGTCCTTGCCGATCTCCTCGAGGAAGATGGTGCGGTACCAGCGCGACGAGGCGCCGATGCCGCCGACGACGCTGACGATCACCGGCAGGATCACGAACTTCGCGGCGTCGAGGCCCGGCGCATAGCCGGAGATCGGCACCAGGTGCCAGATCTTCGAGACCAGCCATTGCCCGCCGATGATGTAGAACAGGCCCGAGATCGACATCATCGCCACGCACAGCACCACCCCCGTGGCATCGAGATAGGTGCCGCGGAAATAGACCAGCAACAGCGAGAACCAGATCGCCGCGAACAGCCCCAGCGCGAACACCGGCAGCGCCACGGCGAGCGAGGGGCCCATGCGGCCGCGGATCTCGCGCGCGATATCGCGGCCGTCGTCGGCGCGGCCGAAATCGAAGGCGAACATGCGCACCGACTTGGCGAAGAAGATCGTCGCGGTCGCCTTGCCGAGGCCCGGCGCCTGGGCATTCCACAGCAGCGGCCGGTCGTAGCCGCGCTCGGCCTTCCACTTCCCGATCGCCTCGGGCGTCACGCGCTTGACGCCCAGCTGCATGCGCGCCATGTCGTCCGGCGTATTGACGACGAAGAACAGCGCGAAGGTGACGAGGTTGACGCCGATCAGGATCGGAATGGCGTACAGCAGCCGTCGGACGATGTAGGCGAACATGGAATGCCGGATGATACCCGCTCACGCCTGCGGGCCGGCCGCGCCCGCCGGTTCGGCCGCGGCCGGCCGGTCGATCGGGACAAAGGATGCAGGTACAATTGCCCGCTTCGCCGCCGCGGGAAGCCCGCACCCCTTCCCGGCAGGCGGCCTTTCGGAATCCCCCCAAAGCGGCAAGCGATGAAGAAGACCCTGCATCATCTCTGGCATCAGGCATGGGCCACGATCCTGGTGGAAATGAGCGACCAGGAGATCGGCTGGCTCGTCCGCGCGCGCAATCACATCTCGCTGCTGGACAAGCGCCGCACCACCATGATCGTCTCGCGCGTGCGCCTGATCGCCGGCCTCTTCGCCCTGCTGACGCCGATGTGGATCGTGGTCGACGTCGCCGCCTTCCCGCGCGAGGTGTGGCTGCCGCTCGCCGTCGCGCGCATCTTCGCCACCGTCGCCTTCGGCCTGGTGATGCTCTCGGCGCAGCGCATGCACACCACGCACGACGCCTACAAGGCGCTGGCGATGCTGATGGCCATCCCGACGGCCTTCTTCCTGTTCAGCCATCACCACATGACGCAGTTCCAGCTCCAAGGCATCCAGGCCGCGTTCTCCACCGGCTACGCCTTCCTGCCCTTCGTCATGCTGGCGGGGCTGTCGATCTTCCCGCTGACGCTGCTCGAGGCGATCGCCTTCATCTCGCCGCTGCTCGGCATGGAGGCGCTCGGCGCCGTCACGCGCGTCGCGGTGCTCGACTGGCCGACCTTCGCCGCCTCGTTCTGGCTGATGGTGCTGATCGCCGGCGTCTCGACGCTGGCGGGCCTGTCGCAGCTGGCCTTCATCATCGTGCTGGTGCGCGAGGCGATCCGCGACGGCATGACCGGATGCTTCTCGCGCCAGAGCGGCGAGGAGCTGATGGAGCTGCAGTTCATCCTGTCCACGCGCAGCGGCAGCGCGCTGACCGCCGTGTTCATCGACCTCGACCACTTCAAGCAGATCAACGACCTGTTCGGCCACGACGCCGGCGACCGCGCGCTGGTCGGCGCCGTCGAGGCGCTCCGCTCGCACCTGCGCATGGGCGACATGCTGACGCGCTGGGGCGGCGAGGAATTCCTGCTGATCATGCCCAACACCACCGCGCCGATGGCGTGCAGGGCGCTCGCCCGCGTGCGCGAGCTCGGCTTCGGCACGCGTCCCGACGGCACCCGCATGACCGCCAGCATCGGCATCGCCGAGCGCACGCGCGACGGCGCCGAGGACTGGCGCCAACTGGTCGAATTCGCCGACAAGCGCATGTACACCGCCAAGCAGGGCGGCCGCGACCGCCTGGTCGGCTGCGACGACGAGTAGCGAGCGCGGCCGCCCGCGCTAAGTGTCGGGCTTCAGCTTACTTCCAGGTCCTGCCGATCCTCTCGAGTTCGGCTTTCGCCAGGTCGTCGGGCGACATGACGATGCGGAACTCGCAGTCGGCATTGAACTTGAGGAACCACGGCTCCGACAGCGCCGGAACCTTGCTTGGGCTGGCCACGTCGAGGATCAGGATCGCGCCGCGCGTCCCGTGCTGCTCGGTGAACCAGACCTGTTCAGGCTTAGTTTCGTCGAGAATCTTTCGGATGGTCTCGCCGACGGTTCCATCGCGCACATAGGCATTGAAGGGTTCGTGCGGAATGTGGACGCTGAGCAGCATGCGCATGATCGACTCCTGTCCCCTTGCTGACTCCCTGGTGCGGTCCCTACGGAACGCCGGTGAATGAGACGCCCACGGGACGACCAGGTTCCTCCGCTAGTCCATTCGCGGCGGATGACCGCTGTTCAGTCCCGATTGCGCCCACTTCGCGCTGGTCCCGGTCGCTTGCAACCGGGAACCCGATCAGGCGTCCACGAAGCTGAAGCAGCCTTTCGGACAAGTACGCCCGCAGGCGCCGCAGCCGATGCAGTCGAGCGGATCCTTGACCGTCATCATGGCCTTGGCGTCTTCGTCGTCCCAGTCGTCCTCGTCCATGTCGTCGTCCTCGCCGCGGTCGACCAAGGTCAGCACGTCGCGCGGACAGACCTTGAAGCAGCGGCCGCAGCCGATGCACACCTTGGGATTGATCGCCTCGACGTAAATCGGCGTCCAAGGCGTTCCGCCCCGGGTCACAGCCGTCGCAGCCATGTTGCTTCCTTTCTCGGTCGAATGAATTCGGTTGGCCGGCTTCACAGCCCCGCCACGTCGGGATGGCGGCCGACGAGCTCCAGCGCCACCGACAGCAGTTTGTCCGCCTCCGTCTTCATCTTCGACAGGCTGTCGAAGCCGAAGCGGTGCACGTCGCGCAGCGTGCGATCCAGCACGACCAGCTTACCGACGGTGATCAGGATGCGGCCGAAGCCTTCGTGCGTCAGGTGCAGCAGCGTCACCGCCAGCATGCCGCACTCCTTCTCGATCAGCACCGCGATGGCGTTGTAGAACGCCTTGACGCGCGCGATGGTTTCCTCGTCCGGATCGCCGATGATGGGGATGACGCCTTTGCGTTCTGGAGTCAACACCAGCGGCGCGAGGACGGCTTCGGGCGGCTGGCCGTCCCAGGTGCCGTAGCTGTCGAGCGCGCGCATCTGGCGCAGCATCTCCTGGATGAAATCGGTCCCGAAGACCGGGTCGCGTTCGATTGCGGCATTGCTCATGGTGCTCTCCAAGGTGATTCGTCCTATTCCTGCCAGCCTTCTTCCGCCATGCGGTCGAAGCGGGCGCTGTCCTTTCCGCGTCGCAGCGCCTTGTCGACCCATGGCACGCCGCCTTCGCGGACGGCGCGCTGCACCTCGCCCAGACGGCGCTCG
>DAIDAU010000484.1 GCA_027310465.1 Rhodocyclaceae bacterium | reverse complement strand
CGCGTGCTATCCAGCCGGTTCGGCATGCGCGCGGAGGAGCTCGCGAGGGCCGAGAAGGCCGGTGAGCGCCGGGTGGTCGAGAATGCGGGCAGTATTGCGATAAGGCGGCCCGAATGTGCGGGGCGACCGCCCTAGATGCTGGCCAGGCTTCCATGGAACCGACCATGGAGCACGTGGCTGCCGAGCCGAGACGGCGTGCCGGAAGAAGCGTATAATATATACCATTACATAGCGGGGAGATCCTCCATGAGTTACCAGCCAGGCGCCCTCGGCGCTTTAGGAAACCCCGGCGGCAACCGCTCCATGTGGTCCTACGAAGTCGAGCGCAACCTCGCGCTCAATGTGCTGGAGGAAAACATCAGCAAGCCGGATCCCCGGTCGTTGGCTGTCGCTCAGCTGGCACTCCAGCAGGCGAATCAGCTGATGCAGCAGCACAACGAGCTCCGCGATAGCAAGTCGATCGACCGGATCCGCGAGTGCGAACGCCGCTTCAACAGCATCCAGGCCAGCATCGATGAGCGCGAACGCCGGCTCGATATCCAGAATCCCGATCGCATCCGGCAACGTGAGGCGTCGCGGGTGATGGACAACCTCTTCAAAGAGGCCCTCAAGTTCACCGCGAAATCCGTTTTGAAGTCGGCATTCTCGCCAATGCCGATGCCCCAATAACAACAACGACGCAACCAGCCCGTCAGGAGACCCATCATGAACCGCAACGAAACTAGCCTCAAGCGCCGTCACAACACCCACCTCGCCCTGGCTGCCATATGCTTGGGCGCCTTCATTGTTGCAGCCATCACCCACCGGCCGCAGGCCATGGTGATGACCTTCGTTGGCATGCAGGTGTTCGTTGCCGCGGCCGCCCTCCATAAACGCCGCTTGATGGCCATGGGTGAGCCGCCGAAGGACGAATCGCTGGCCGAGCGTCTCTCCAAGAAGAGCATGTGGTTCGCCGTCCTGACGATGATTTTCCTGGTTAGCTCGTTTGCAATCACCCAATCTCCGGCTGTCGGCGCAGCCAACATTGCCTTCGCACTGGCCTGCGGTGCGATCTCCTGGCGGACCCGTCAAGCGGCTCGCCTAGTCGACCCGAACATCACCAAGGTCTAAGGGGTTCGCCATGGGTGCCACCATCCGGCCGCTATTAGCTTTCCTGTTCGTCACGCTGACCAATTTTGCGCATGCCCAAACGGCAGCGCAGACCAACATCAACCAAGCCGGCGACCTAATGACGCCTCCAGCCGGCGATCTGTCGATCTCGGTGCTCACTCAGATTCTTGGCGGGGACCCACTAAGCCCCAACGGTCAGGCGCTCGTCGTCTTCGGCGCGGCTATGAGCATCTTCAACATGATCATGATGGCCGTCGCTGCGGTGATCTTCACTTATACCGCGGTGGCCGGCGTCATCTACACGGGTCATGATGGCTCGCTGCTCGGCAAGAAGTGGAATGCTTCGATGATCCCGTTGCGCTATGCGGCAGCAGCGATTCTGCTGGCTCCAACAGCAAGCGGGCTGTCAATGGGTCAGATGATGACAATCTGGGGCGTCGAACTCGGTATCGGGACCGCCGATAGCGTCTGGAAAGCGGCCGCCAGCGACTTCCTGGCGAACCAGGCCAAGCTTGTCGGCCTCCAGGCTAACAACAACTCAGAAATCAAGCAGCTGATGACCGATGTGCTGAAGGCGGACACCTGCGTTGCCTTGCACAACAACGAGCTCAACGTGCAGGCCGGCACCCAGGGTGTCGCTTACTTCGGCTCGAGCATGAATGGCAGTCGCCTTCAGTGGGGAGCTGTGTCGCAGGATGCCCTTACCCGGGGCTTCAGCGCCTCCGAATGCGGGTCCATCACCGGTAGCCATATGCTGACCACCGGCGAGGGTGGCGCTGCCGCCTCTGCAGCCGCCATGGGGCCCTGGGCACTAGGCAAACTCATCAGCTCGGTCGGCGCAGCGCTCAGTGGCGCTGAGGCCGACATGATGGTAAAGAAGATGCAGGCGATCCAGGGCGTGGAGGCGCAGTATCTGGCGCCCATGGCAAATCGGATGACGCCGGTGCGGATCTCCAAGCCGGTGCCCGGGACGGGATCCGGCGACGCAAGTACCAATCCGCTGGACTCCGCTGTCGATTCAAATGCGTCGCATGTGATTGTGATGAACGATCCGAGCTTTGTCATGCCCGCCGTGGGTGACATTCAGGCCGCCATCGACGGCGCGGCGGTTCAGTACGCAACACAGGTCACCCAGGCATTGCAGTCCAAGGCATCCGGCGACCCGAACATGAAGCAGATGCAGGATGCCGTGACGCAGGACGCCCAACAAAACGGCTGGATCAATGCTGGCGTCTGGTTCTTCCAGTTCGCCAAGATCCAGTCAGAGTATGCGCGCATGGCCAATCGCTTGCCGGAAGACAACATCCAAACGCCGGACAACCCTGCGATTTTGCCGGCCGAGTCGAAGAAGCGCATCGACAAAGCGATCGCGTCGGCCGTGACGGGCGTCCAGGAGTTCGGGACAACCGGCGCGCCGAGCAGCCTGCTGTCGTCAATATTCAAATATGTTGGCGGCAACGGGGATTTCACCATGTCCCTGTTCGGTTACGACCCCAACGATTATCGCCATCCGCTTCTGCAGATTCAAAGTTCCGGGGAGCATCTGGTCGGAATTTGCGGAACCCTATTCGCATTGCTCTCAGTTGCGACCGCAGCGGGTGATGCCGTCGGAAGCGTCGCCAGCCTCTTCCCTGGCGCTGGCACCGCGATCTCGGGTGTCACGAAGATGCTGACGTCGCTTGGGACCATGGCCACCACGCTGGTGCTGGCCTTGC
>DAIDAU010000452.1 GCA_027310465.1 Rhodocyclaceae bacterium | reverse complement strand
CCTGCGGCGACGCCGAGTTCGGCTTCGAGGAGCTGGCGGCCGAGTATGCCGGCCACAAGCCCGGCGCGGTGGAAGCGGCGGGCGTGCTGCTGCGCCTGCACGCGGCGCCGATCTATTTCCACCGCAAGGGCAAGGGGCGCTTCCGCAAGGCGCCGCCCGACATCCTCAAGGCGGCGCTGGCCGGGCTCGAGAAGAAGCGCCAGCAGGCGCTCGCGGTCGAGCGCATGGCCGAGGAACTGAAGGCCGGAACGCTGCCGGAAGAATTCCGGCCGCTGCTGCGCGAGCTGCTCTACAAGCCCGATCGCAACAAGCTCGAGACCAAGGCGCTGGAAGCGGCGTGCGCTGAGACCGGACTGACGCCGCCGCGGCTGCTGGCCAAATGCGGCGCCGTCGCCGATACCCACGAATACCATCTCGGCCGCTTCCTGTTCGAGTACTTCCCGCGCGGCACCGAGTTTCCGCCGTTCGCGCCGCCCGCGGAGGCCGCCGATCTGCCGACGGCCGACGTGCGCGCCTTTTCGATCGACGATGCGCACACCACCGAGATCGACGACGCCTTCTCCGTGGTCTTCAATGCCGACGGCGGCATCCGCGTGGGCATCCACATCGCGGCGCCGGGCTTGGGGCTGTCGCCGGAATCCGACCTCGGCCGCATTGCGCGCCAGCGGCTGTCGACCGTCTATATGCCGGGCCGCAAGATCACCATGCTGCCCGAGGACATCGTCGAGCGCTTCACGCTGGCCGAAGGGCGCACGGTGCCCGCGGTGTCGCTCTATCTCGACGTCGCCGGCGACCTGCGCATCGTCGGCCGCGAAACCAGGCTCGAACGCGTGCCGGTGGCGGCCAACCTGCGCCATCACGACATCGAGCCGCTGTTCAACGAAGCCACGCTCGCGGCAGGGCTTCCCGAATTCCCGCTGCGCGACGAGCTGAAGCGCCTCTGGGAGCTCGCCACCGTGCTCGAGGCCGGGCGCGGCGCGACGGGCCAGCAGAACCGCAAGGACTACAACTACCACGTCGACTGGGAGGCCGAGACGCCGCAGGGCCGCGGCCGCATCGCCATCGACGAGCGTCCGCGCGGCAGTCCGCTCGACACGCTGGTGGCCGAGCTGATGATCGTCGCCAATTCGACCTGGGGCGCGCTGCTGCGCGACGCCAAGGCCGCCGGCCTCTACCGCGTGCAGACGGCGGGCAAGGTGCGCATGAGCACCGTCGCCGCCGCGCACGAAGGCCTCGGCGTCGATTGCTACGCCTGGTCGTCGTCGCCGCTGCGCCGCTATTGCGACCTGGTCAACCAGTGGCAGTTGCTCGCCTGCCTGCGCGGCGACGCGCCGCCCTTCGCCGCCAAGGATGCCGAGTTCCTCGCCGCGCTGCGCGACTTCGAGCTCACCTACGCCGCCTACGCGGAATTCCAGCGCGGCATGGAGCGCTACTGGTGCCTGCGCTGGCTGCTGCAGGAGGCCGAGAAGGAACCCGCCGCGGCGGTGCTCAGGGAAAGCCTGGTGCGGTTCGAGCGCATCCCGCTGGTGCTGCGCGTGCCGTCGCTGCCCGCGCTCGACCGCGGCGCCCGCGTCAAGCTGGCGCTCGAGCACGTCGACCTGCTGGAGGCCGAAGCACGCGCCCGATACGTCGAATTGCTGGGCACCGGCGGGTCTGATGCGGCTTTGGGGGACGAGGAGGCCGCGGAGTAGAATTCCGCGCCATGCCACGACCGTTTCAATGGCCGGCGCCGCTGGCCGACATGACCCCGCCGCAGCGCAACTTCACGTTGGCGCTCGGCGTTTCCCTCGTGGTCCACGCGGTCGTGCTCTCCATCCAGTTCAAGCTGCCGCAGGCGCTCGGCAAGGTCACCGAGCAGGCGCTCGACGTCATTCTCGTGAACGCCAAGAGCGCCAGCCGGCCGCACGACGCGCAGGCGAAGGCGCAGGCCAACCTCGAGGGCGGCGGCAACGTCGAGGAGAACCGCCGCGCCGCGACGCCGCTGCCGGCGTCGAAGGACTCGCGCGACGGCGATGCGGTGGTCGAGGCGCGCCAGAAGGTGACGGCGCTCGAGGCCGAGCAGCGCCGCATGATGACGCAGTTGAAGAGCAGCCGAGCGGTCGCGTCGACCGAGCATCGCGATCCGACGCCGGCGCGCACGCCGACGATCTCCGGCGCCGACCTGGTCAGTAGTGCGATCAGCATGGTGCGGCTCGAAGCCGAGATCAATCGCAATCTTGAGGAATACAACAAGCGGCCGCGTACCGCGCGCATCGGCGCACGCACCTCCGAGTACCGCTTCGCGCAGTACATCGAGGACTGGCGCCAGAAGGTCGAGCGCATCGGCAACCTCAACTATCCGGAGGCGGCCCGCGGCCGCATGTACGGCAGCCTGATCCTTTCCGTCACCATCAAGGCGGACGGCAGCATCAAGGAGATCCTGGTCGATCGCCCGTCGGGCTTCAGGGTGCTCGACGACGCCGCGCGCAACATCGTGCGCCTCGCCGGCGGCATTCCCTTCCCGCCGAACATCGCGCGCGACACCGACGAGATCGAGATCACGCGGACGTGGACCTTCACCAACGCGGATCGCCTGAGCGCCAACTGATGACGGACCGCTACGCCGTCATCGGCAATCCCGTCGCCCATAGCCAGTCGCCGCGCATCCATGCGCTGTTCGCGCAGCAGACGCGGCAGGACATGAGCTACGAAGCGCTGCTGGCGCCGCTCGACGGCTTCGCCGCGGCG
>DAIDAU010000439.1 GCA_027310465.1 Rhodocyclaceae bacterium | reverse complement strand
GTCGTAGCTCGCGGAAAGCGCCGGCGTTTGCGGTTGCTGATGGCCGATGAACGCGGGTTGGGCATTTGAAATCGCGTCCCAACCGGAATCCCTGTCCTCCGACGAAAGATGCGATTGGGGGCGGTAGAACGCGATCAGCTTCACCTTGGCCTGTTCCGCCTCGACGATCTTGTCTTGCTCGTCGTCGATGGCTCGGGCGGGGTGAAGCACGACCGCAAGCCTTGCGGAAGGCGTGGCGTCTTCTTGCGGGTGGAAACCGGGATCAGCTTGAGGACGTTTTTCGTCGGACCCCTTTTGCAGTCTGCCTTCGAACTGGCCGAAGGCGAGAAAATGAGCGTAGCCGGAGGGGAACGCGTTGGACCTAACCGCGGCTGCGACGTCGGGATTCATTCTCAGGTATGCCGGCTCGTCCCAGTCTGCAGGAGTTGAGGCATTGGCCTGTGCCGCCGGGTTCGCTGGAACAACGCCTTCCATCTCGGCATCCAGACTGGCGAGCATTTGCCGACGGCCCTGCTCGACGGTACTGTCCTGCGTCGGATAACGGGCGTAGATATTGCGGAAAAGCACGGGGAAATTCTTGCGCTGGTGCAGCGACATCCTGTCTTGGAGAGACTCGCGGACGCGAACTTCGACCGTCGGCTGTGCCAAGTGAACCAAGCGACTGCGCTGCGAGAAGCGCAGGAGCATCTCCCAGTCTTCCAGCGCGGGCAGCGTCGTATCGAAGCTTCCGACCGCGTCGAACAGTTCGCGCGGCACGCACCAGGTGTTCACGGGGATGTAGTTCGCGACCCAGAGCCGTTGCGGCGAGTAGGCGGCATGGGCGTATGGGATCGTCCTGCTGCTTTCGATGCGCCGATTGTCGACGATGGTTTCGCCGACGTACCAAGCGTCCGTGTATAGCACCGTTCCAGGCGGATGGTTGGGCAAGGCGTCGGCGAACGTGCGCAAATGCTTGGGCGCATACAAGTCGTCATCATCGAGGAAGCACAAGTACCGGCCGCGCGCTTGGCGCATGCCCGCGTTTCTGGCGGCCGAAAGTCCTTGGTTGCAGTCTTGCCGGATATATTTGATCGGGATGGAGAACTCCGGCAGCAGGCCTTCTACCGGTTCTCCGGCGTCATTCACCAGAATCAGCTCGAAGTCGCGAAACGATTGGCTTTCGACGCTTCCAATGGCGTGTCGCAGCAGATCCGGCCGGTTGAAGGTGGTGATGATCACGGAGAATAACGGTCCCCCTTCCCGGGAGGCGGATGCTTGTTCTTCGGGAGGGCTCTGGACCGCGGGCGAGGCGGTCGCTTCCGTTTCGACCGGGACATACCTCTGGGTTTTCAGCTTTTCGGCGAAGAGACGATACTTTTCCTTCTTGTCCGGCGATATCTCGTCCAGCAAGTCCAGGAGCACGCTCTCGCACTTTCCGCGCGACCACTTGGCCTCGTTGATCAGGCCGTTGATCTTGCCGCGAAGCTCGTCCGATATCGGAGTCTGCGCGAACATCAGGCGCTTTATGCCGAGTATTTCCGCGCGGAATATTTCCATCCTGCGCGAAAGCATGGCCGTGACGATCCGTTGGCGCGCTTCTTCGCCGGACGGGAAATAGGCGCTGTCGATGAAATTGCAGATATCGACGGCCCAATACATCTGATGAAAAACGACGAACCAGTCGGGAAGGCCGACGCGCAGATACTGGCGCACGTCGGCGTCGACGGCCGAGCGGGGATCCAGCCAGCGGCGGCAATCGTACAGATAGTATCCGGAGCGGACGTTCAGGCAGCGGCAGTAGGCGCGGGTGAAGTATTCGAAGTGCCAGTCCGAGAACGAACCACTCAAAGGGTGCAATCTCGTGAAGCCAAGAAATTGTTCGAGAATGCGTTTGGGGAGGATGGAGTACATCGCCCACGGCGATGTCTGTGCGGCCACGTGCAGCAATATCCGTTCGGCCCAATTCTGCGCGGCTTCCTCCTGCGGCATTCTTGCGGCGCGCAATGTGCCGTCGCCGACGTACTCGAAGATCGACGGCGTGATGCAGACGTCCTCCGTTGCGCCGGCGATAATTTCCAGCGCGTTGGCGACGTACCCCGGCTCGACATAATCGTCGTCCGCGCACAGCATCGCGTAGCGTCCGGACGCTGCCGACAGGGCGGTCTGATAGTTGTCCGAAGCCGGAATGCCGGTCTGGTTGTTCAGCACGATCAGGTTGCGGTGCGACTTCTGCAGCTGCGCCAACAACGAGCGCTTCTCCGGATCCCCGCTGTTGTCGGCGACGATGATCTCGATCTTCTCGCTGCTCAAGGATGCCAGACGGCATATGATCGGCATCGCTTCCAGGCATTTCCTGTTCGACGGAACGAGGATGGATATGACGACGCCGGCGTTGCCGCCCTGACTCCCTTTGTTCATTCAAATCCCCCTGGATTGTTCATTTGCCAGCGCCAATGGTCTTGGCACATCGCCCGCAGGTCGCGCTCGGCACGCCAGCCCAAGAGAGCGGCCGCCTTGGATGCATCGGCGTAGCAAGCGGCGACATCGCCGGCGCGGCGGCCTGCCATCTCGAATGGAATCGGCCGGCCGCTCGCTGCTTCGAATGCCTTTACCACGTCGAGAACGCTGTAGCCAGTTCCCGTTCCCAGATTGACGGTAAAGCAGCCCGGCGTCTGGAGGTGCTGCAGGGCCTTCAAGTGTCCTGTCGCAAGGTCGACGACATGGATGTAGTCCCGCACGCCCGTTCCGTCCTGCGTCGGGTAGTCGTCTCCCCAGATGCGCAGCTTGTCGCGCCTTCCGCAGGCGACCTGGGCCACGAACGGCATCAGGTTGTTCGGCACGCCGCGCGGATCTTCGCCGATCAATCCGCTGGCATGTGCGCCCACCGGGTTGAAGTAGCGAAGGATGCCGATGCGCCAGCGCGGGTCGGCGCGATGGAGGTCGCGAAGAATTTCCTCGACCATCAGCTTGGTTCGACCGTAGGGATTCGTCGGCGACAGCGGGTGGCTCTCGGTGAGCGGCAACTGCTGCGGCTCGCCGTAGACCGTCGCCGAGGAACTGAACACGATCGTCGTGACTCCTGCAGCCGCCATGGCTTCGAGCAGCGACAACGTTCCGACGACATTGTTGTCGTAGTAGTTCAGCGGATTCTCGACGGACTCTCCTACGGCCTTCAGTCCGGCAAAGTGCACAACCGCTTCGCAACGGCGAATCTCGAAAGCCGAGGCAAGGGCGGCGCGGTCGCGAACGTCGCCGCGGACCACGGCGATCGCCTTGCCGGCAATCCTCTCGAGACGGCGGACAGCCTCCGGATGGCTGTTGCAGAAGTTGTCGAAGATGACCACCTCGTGCCCGGCACTGACCAACTCGATGCAGGTATGCGAACCGATATAGCCGGCGCCTCCCGTGACGAGAATGTTCATCTTACGGCCTTCCATGAGCCGGAGCGTTTGGAGCGAATGCGGACATCGAGCGGGTCCAGTCCGCTAGGCGCCGATCGTCCGGAAAGACTCGATGATAGTGAAATACCGATCCCTTGTTGTGCTCGAATAGAAAGGCAGGAGGGTCGTTGTCCAGATCTACGGTGCCGTTGTCTCGGAAGCGCCAGGCTTCGCTTCCCTGGCAGGCACGAAACCAGTCGGCCGGCGCCTCGCCGAAGATCGGCCGGAAGTCCCAGGTACGCTTTTCGTCGCGCAATGCCGCGCGGTAATGGCCGAGCAGGCTCACGGACGTTCGACTCGCGGCGAACCGCTCGCGCACGTCGCGGCTGGCGGCGAGGGACAGACGAAGGCGCTCGTCCGGCTGGACCGCTAGTCGCTCGAGCGCGACGGCGAATTCCGCCGGCCCGTTGACGACGAGACCGGTCTCGTCATGGCGCACGAGATGACGTTCGGCGGGGTTGTTCAAGACCACGGGCACGACGCCCATCGCCATGGCTTCGAGCAGAGCGTTCTCGGTGGTGCCGTAATGCAGCGGGTTGAGCAGGTAGGCCAACACGTCGAAGCCGGCGAGTTCCGCGGCCACATTGGTACGATATCCTCGGAGTTCGAGTCGGTCGCTCAATCCGCGCCGCGCGGCTTCTTCCAGAAGTGCCGTGCCGGTAGTGGGGTCGCCCACCAGGGCGAGGCGAAAATCCGGCTGTTCCACGGCGCTTACGAAGTCCAGCAGTCTGGGATGCAGTTTGGCGAAGTTCAGCGTGCCCAGATAGCCCACGCGCAGGCTTCCGCCATATGCCCGTTCTGGGGGAGGCGGCAGGTCATCGAATCCGCCGGAACTGAACACGGCGTCGACACGCTGCTGGATTTCGCCATCCAGCGCGGCGAGTCTCGGATGCGACCAGCTGCAAGGCGAGCTAAACAGGAATCGTGCCGGTGCAGCGACGAAAGCCAGTGTAAGTTCCGGCACATGCAGGCCGGAGACGTGGCTCCAGACGATGAGACGCATTGCCGGCAGCTTGCCAGAGCCTAGCCAAGCGGCCACCGCCGGGTGGTGCCACCATTCCAGCTGGACGACGTCGGCCTGCGCGATATGCTCGGTCAGTTCCTCCTGGGAAGGACAAATCAGCAGCTTGCCGCCATGAGCCCGCACATGATCGGCGAATTGGAACTTCTCCGGCGCCTCCAACGCGGCAATGGTGTGTCGGACGCCGTCCCGCGACCGCGCCGATTCTTCCACCAACCTGGACAGAACCTTTCCGACGCCGCCGCCGAGGTGGGCCGTAATGTGCAGGACGCGAATCGCGTTCACTGCAATTCGAATTCCCTGGCGCGCTCGGCCCAGTCGGCATTGGAGCTTAAGATCGCTTCAAAACGATGCTGGTGCTCAAGTGCCTTGTTATCGTTTCCACCTTTCAGTTGATACGCCCTTGCGAGGGAGTAATGGGCGAACGCGTGATCGGGATGATTGTTGGCAACGTTATTGAAATAGCCGATCGCAATATCGTAATCGCCGTTCTGCAGCCGATGGTTGTTTATGAAATTAACGTCGAGATTCACGTGATACACATAGCGTGTCAATTCTTCCGGATCCATATCGCACGTTCGGATATTTGCTTGATAGATATTTGCGGACAGGATGTCACTGTCATCAGTGATAAATCCCTTCTCGACGCAGATTTCGTAGAGGCGGCTACCGCGAATCGGTGCTGCCGCATAAATATTCGCCCAATCGATGCCCGCGTCCTTGATCATGTCTACGGTCGCCTGCCGATCTTCCGCGGTTTCTCCTAGAAAACCGAATATAAAGAATCCGTGTACAAGCAATCCGTTTGCACGCAGCATGTCGACCGCGGGACGAACATCCTTCACCTTCATCGGCTTGACGATGATTTCCTTCAGAACCCTTTCCGAACCCGATTCAATGGCGAGATTTGCGATTTCAAGCCCAGCTGCCTTGAACAGCCTAGCAAGTTCCGGATCGATGAACTTGACGTTGAGACCGCTGGGGAACTCGAGCAAGAGGTTCATCTCGGCGAGGCCGGCTAGGATTTCCTTCATGCGATCCTTGCGCAGCAGCGCCTGGTCGTCGTTGATCACGATCTTGGTCAGGCCGAATTTCTCCACGGCGTTGCGCACATCGGCCAGGAAACGTTGGGGGCTCATGTAGCGCATCTTGGTGCCTGACAACGACCCGGCCGCGCAGAATACGCACTTGAAGGGACATCCGCGGCTGCTGATGAACGGCAGTCGCTTGCCCCCTCGTCCGTCATTGTGGAATGGGTTGTTGTTCCGGCAGCGCGTGTCGTAGCGATCCAGATCCAGCAGCGAAAAATCAAGCGGCGGGATGTCGTCGAGGTTCTCGACGTAGGCTGCATGCGCCTTGAAATCCGCGGCAAGCTTGTCTCTGG
>DAIDAU010000431.1 GCA_027310465.1 Rhodocyclaceae bacterium | reverse complement strand
GCAAGGGCGCGACGCGCGCCTTCGGGCCGGGCGCCGCCGAACTGCCGCGCGAATTCGCGCAGGCCGGCCAGCCGGTGCTGATCGGCGGCAGCATGGGCACGGCGTCCTACATCCTCGCCGGCGGCCGGGCCGGGCAGGCGTTCGCCTCCGCCTGCCACGGCGCGGGACGCGCCATGAGCCGCCACGAGGCGATGCGCCGCTGGCACGGCCGCGCCGTGGTCGACGAGCTCGCGGCGCGCGGCATCCTGATCCGCAGCCCGAGCTTCCGCGGCGTCGCCGAGGAGGCGCCGCTCGCCTACAAGGACGTCGGCGCGGTGGTCGACGCGGCCGACGGCGCCGGCCTCGCGCGCAAGGTGGCGCGGCTCGTGCCGCTCGTGTGCGTCAAGGGCTAGTTCACCCGACAGCTCAATCGCCCGGGATCGCGATCCCGGCATCCACCGGCGGCTCGCCGCAATGGCGCAGGATCTCCGCGCGCGCCGCGTCGCGCAGGCGGATCGCGGCGGCGAATTCGTCCGCGCTGTCGGCCGGCGCGGCGATCGGCGCGCCGATGGTCAGCGTCAGCCGGCCGCGCCGGGGAAACCATTGTCCGTCGCGCAGGCAGGCGCGGCTGCCGCGGATCGCCACGGGAACGACCGGAAGCCCGCCGTGCGCCGCGACGCTGAAGGCGCCGAGGCGGAAGGACCGCAGCCCTTCCTCGCGCGTGAAGGTGCCTTCGGGGAAGAACGCGAGGGAGCGCCCGCGCCGCGCCGCGTCCGTCAGCCGCCGGAAGTCGTCGACGCCCTGCCGCGCCGAGAAGCGCTCGACGAATTCGGCGCCGAGGCGCCGCAGAAAGCTTCCCGCGACGAACTGGCCGTTCAGCTCCTGCTTGGCGACGAAGCCGAACGGCCGCGGCAGCGCCGCGACGAGCAGGATGCCGTCGATGTAGCTGGCGTGATTGGCGACCAGCACGCAGGACGCCGCGGGCAGGCGCTCCAGTCCGCGCACCTCGAGCGGGCTGCCGCAGAGCGCCAGGAACGATCGCGCCGCCTTGCGGCTGACGGCCCAGGCCGTTGCGGGGCTCGGACTGGCGACGGCCAGCGCCCAGGCGACCGGCGCGAACAGCCAGAACAGCAGCCACACCCGCGTCGCGTAGAGGATCTCGCCGGCCACGTGCCAGCGGCGGCGCAAGGCCAGCCGCGCGGCCATCGACGCCAGCCGCGCCAACTGCCGCCACACCGCTTGCTCGCGCGCATCCAGCAGGCCGGCCGCGTAGAGCTCGCGGCACGCCGCGCGGCGGATCTTGCCGCTCGAAGTCTTCAGCACGGTATGCGGCGCGGCCAGGACGATGTCGTCGGGCGCCTCGCCGAGAACGTCGAACGCGACCCGGCGAATCTCGGCGGTCAATGCGGCGCGCGCCGGCTCGCCGGCTTCGCGCGTTTCGGCCAGCACCACCAGCCGCTCGGTGCCGGAATGCGCATCGGGGCTGCCGAAGACCGCGACGCAGCCCTTGCGCACGCCGGGCAGCTTGCCCAATGCAGCTTCGAGCCCGTACGGGTAGAGGTTGCGGCCGCCGCGGATGATGACTTCCTTGCTGCGGCCGGTGACATACACCTGCCCTTCGGCGATATAGGCGAGGTCGCCGGTGACCAGCCAGTCGCCGTGGAACAGCCGCTGCGTCTCATCCGGATTGCGGTAGTAGCCGCCGGTGGCGGACGGGCCCTTGAACTCCAGCCGGCCTTCGATGCGCTCGCCGACTTCGCGGCCGGTTTCATCGACGACGCGCACCTGATGTCCGGGCAGCGGCACGCCGCAGCAGGCGTAGGCCAGGCTCGCGCCCTCGCCCGGCGCGGCCGGCTGCGCGCGCCGGCTGGCGGCGAAGGCGCGGCGATCGATCCGATCGATTCGCGCCCCCAGCCCGAGCGGCGGCACGAGCAGTCCCACCGTCGCCTCGGCCAGCCCGTAGACGGGCGTCAGGGCCGCGGCCGTCAAGCCGCAGGGAGCAAGACGCGCGGCGAAACGGGCGAGAGTATCGGGACTCACCGGCTCGGCGCCGTTGGCCATCAGCCTCACGCAACCGAGATCGAGCCCTTTCAACTGCTCGTCGGCGAGGCGCTTGAGGCAGAGCTCGTAGGCGAAATTGGGCGCGGCCGTCAGCGTGCCGCGATAGCGGTGCAGCGCCAGCAGCCAGCGCTCGGGCCGCGCCAGGAAGGCGAGCGGCGACATCACGACGAGCGGATTGCCGAAGTACAGGCTCGCCAGCCAGGCGCTGATCAGACCCATGTCGTGGTAGAGCGGCAGCCAACTGACGAAGACGTCGCTCGAATCGATCCCGACCGCCTCTCCGATGGCGCGGATGTTCGCGAGCAGGTTCGCGTGCGTCAGCACCACGCCCTTGGGATTTCCGGTGCTGCCCGAGGTGTATTGGATGAAGGCGATGTCGCCGGCGGCGATCGGCGCCGTCGGGGCACCATCGTCGATTCCCGCCTGCTCCGCGCCGCCGAGTAGTTCGTCGACGGTGACGATCGATTGCAGGCCCGGCGCGCCCGCCTTGAGCAGGCGCGCGAGGGTCCGCGCCTCGGGCACGGTGATCAGCAGCTTCGCTTCGGCGTTGGCGAGAATGCCGGCGTGGCGGCGCACGTGATCCTCGATCTGCGACAGCCGCGCCGGCGGATAGATCGGCACGGGAATGCCACCCGCCAGCAGGACGCCGAAATAGGCGAAGAAATATTCAGCCGACGTCGGCAGCATCAGCGCGACGGTCCCGCGCGCCGCCAGCCCCGCGGCGCGCAGCCGCCGCGCCACCAGCGCCGCCTGGCGGCGCAGGCGCGCGTAATCGATGCGC
>DAIDAU010000424.1 GCA_027310465.1 Rhodocyclaceae bacterium | reverse complement strand
TCTGGATTGCTCACATGGGGATTTGGTGTGTCAAGGTGGTTGGTCAGCTCTTTGTTCGATTGCAGGCCAGCTCTTCGTCCCGACCGTGGGGCGTTTTGGATGGCGCGCGCAGATCGGGTCAAGACCGGCCCGTGAGGGCCGCCGCGCAGCGGCTTGGTCTTGACGCGGTCGAGCACGCCATCAGGCTCGTGTGGTCGGGTGAACTCCTCCTCTGTTGGGCGATCCATGGGTCGAGCCGGCTTTGACAATCTGGTTTGCATGCCAGATCAAACTCACATTCGGTCGTCGCACGGTGGCAACTGCACCAACATTCCGCTTGCGGCGGGCAGGCTCGAGAGGACGTGACCATTCTTCGTTGCGGCGTTTGAAGCCATGCAATCCATCGGTTCGTCCACCCGGATCGGCCGAGGCTGATCGGTCCTCGGCAGATTGGTTTTAAGCTTGCGGGAGGCGTCGCATCAGGCGGCCGTCTTCATCACGGCTCCCTCGATCACGACACCGGCGGTCACGTACTTCCAAAGCGCCACCAGCAGCTTGCGCGCCAGCGCCACGATCGTTCGCTTCTTGCCGCGGACGCTGTTGGCCTTGAACCATTGCGTCAGAGCCGATTGTGGCTGATGGCGTACCCACAGCCAGGCGAGCTGGATCATCGTGGTTCTCAGGCGCGGGTTGCCGGCCTTCGACACGCCCTGTTCGCGCTCGATACCGCCGCTGCGCCAGGGCGTGGCCGCGAGCCCGGCATAAGATGCGACCTGACGGCGGTTGGCGAACTGCCGCCAGAAGACCTCCGACCAGAGAACGGCAGCGAAGTTCGGGCCCAAACCGTTCAGGTTGAGCAGCATCGCGGACGGATCCGATGCAGTCTTCTCGCCCGCCGGCCTGCTCGCGGCCAGCAACGCATCCTGCTCGCGCTCCACCGCCGCGATCTGATTGAGCAGCAGTTCGAGCCGGTCGAGCTCACGGACGATCTGCGCCTTCAGATGCGGCAGCAATGGGTGCCCGTCGCCGGTCCGCAAGGCCTCCAGCCGCTTCCGGCGATCCCGCCGCAGCGGCACGTAGTCGAAGGTTCCTTGCGCGAACAAAAGCCCCTTGATCCGGTTCACATGCTCGACCCGCTCGGCAATCAATGTCTTTCGTTCGCGGCACAGCCGGCGGCGATCCTCCTCTTCCGGCGTGGGAGCAACCACCATGGCGCAGACCCGAGGCTCGCCGCGTTTGTAGGCCAGAAGCGTTCGCAGCAATGTCTCCCCGTCCAGCCTGTCCGTCTTGGCTCGCCGGCGCCGGCGCGGCGTCGCGATCGAGGCCGGATCCACCACGTGGCTCTCGACGCCTTCCTGCTGCAGGGCCCGGTGAAGCCAGAACCCGTCCAGCCCGGCCTCCTGGATCGTGATGATCGGATAAATCTCGCCCGTTCGGCCCTGCGCCTTGCACTTCAGTTCCGCAAACAGCTTCAACAGGTCCGCAAGATCGCCGGCCTCCACGCCGTGTTTAGACATCTTCTCGCCCTTGCCCGGCGACAGCGAGGTCACCAGCCATGTCGAACGGCTCAGTTCCAATGACACAAAAATTGCGCCAATCTGCGTGCGGATAGCGGCCGGTCCGTCGGAAGGATGATCGAGCAACATCGATTGTCTCCAGGTTGAATGGATGCAACCTCAGTCTGGTCTCAGGCTGGCTCGCTATCCACTCCCCATGGAATCTTCGTCGCAAGAGCTCCTCGCAATGACGGAGGTTGTGGAAGCAGATCGACCTACTCCGCCGCCAGAATCGTTCCCTCGACCTCGCCAAAGCCTTCGCGACCTCGATCAGCCCGTGGGTGGTGACGCGCGAGGCGCTGGAGCCGTT
>DAIDAU010000483.1 GCA_027310465.1 Rhodocyclaceae bacterium | reverse complement strand
GGCGACGACGAAACCTCGCGCGTCGCGAAGATCCTGCGCCAGGGCAGCTTCTGGCTGGTGCTGGCGAGCTTCTTCGGCTTCGGCATCCTGCTCTCCTTCACGCCCTGCGTCTTCCCGATGGTGCCGATCCTGTCGGGCATCATCGTCAGCCACGGCCACGCGGTGACGCATGCGCGCGCCTTCGTGCTGTCGTTCGCCTACGTGCTCGGCATGGCGGTCACCTACGCGCTGGTCGGCGTCGCCGCGGGCCTGTCCGGCACGCTGCTGTCGAACGCGCTGCAGAACGCCTGGGTGCTGGGCGGCTTCGCGCTGATCTTCGTCGCGCTGTCGCTCTCGATGTTCGGCTTCTACGAGCTGCAGCTGCCGAGCGCGCTGCAAAGCCGGCTGTCGGAGAGCGCCAACCGCCGCGGCGGCTCGCTGCCGGCGATCGCCGCGATGGGCGCGCTGTCCGGGCTGATCGTCGGTCCCTGCATCGCCGCGCCGCTCGCCGGCGCCCTGCTCTACATCGCGCAGACGGGCAACGCGACGCTCGGCGGCGCCGCGCTGTTCGCGATGGCGCTCGGCATGGGCGTGCCGCTGCTGATCGTCGGCGTCTTCTCGCGCTCGCTGCTGCCGAAGGTCGGTCCCTGGATGGAAGCGGTGAAGAAGTTCTTCGGCGTCGTCATGCTGGCCGTCGCCCTCTGGATGGTCTCGCCGGTGATCCCGACGTGGGCGCAGATGGTCGGCTGGGCCGCGCTGCTGATCGTGCCGGCCATCTACGTGCACGCGCTCGATTCGCTGCCGCAGCATGCGACCGGCTGGCATCGCCTGTGGAAGGGCGTCGGCGTGATCATGCTGCTGGGCGGCGGCGCCATGCTGGTCGGGGTCCTCGGCGGCTCGCGCGATCCCTTGAAGCCGCTCGCCTTTCTCGCCGGCAATGGCGGCGCTTGCGAAGCCGCGACCGCCCGCGCCGCGCCGGCCTTCCAGCGCGTCAAGAGCGTCGCGGAACTCGACGCGCGCCTGAAGAGCGCCGGCAAGCCCGTGATGCTCGACTTCTATGCCGACTGGTGCGTCTCCTGCAAGGAGCTGGAGAGCTTTACCTTCACCGATCCGAAGGTTGCCGCGCGCATGAAGGATTTCGTGCTGCTGCAGGCCGACGTCACCGCCAACTCGGCCGAGGACGCGGCACTGCTCAGGCGCTTCGGCCTGTTCGGCCCCCCCGGCATCATCTTCTTCGACAAGAGCGGGCGCGAGATCGAAAGCCTGCGCGTCGTCGGCTACCAGCCGCCCGAACAGTTCCTGCCGACGCTGGAGACGGCCGGCCGTTCCTGAATTCCTTCAAAGGGGATCTCCATGTTCACCGGCATCATCACCGCCACCGGCAAGATCACCCGCGTGCAGCCGCTCGAGGACGGCGTGCGCCTGACCGTCTCCGCGCCGCAGCTCGGGCTCAAGAACGTCGCCATCGGCGATTCCATCGCGCACCAGGGCGTGTGCCTGACGGTGATCGCCAAGAAGGGCAACAGCTATCAGATCGACGTCTCGCGCGAGACGCTCAACTGCACGGTGGGGCTCGACAGCGAAGGCGCCGAGGTGAATCTCGAGAAGGCGATGCGCTTGTCCGACTTCATCGGCGGCCATCTCGTCTCGGGCCACGTCGACGGCGTCGGCGAAGTCGAGAAGTTCGAACCGGTCGGCGAATCGCACGAACTGGTCGTCAAGGCGCCGAAGGCGCTCGTGAAGTACATCGCCCGCAAGGGCTCGATCACCGTCGACGGCGTCTCGCTGACGACCAACCGCGTCAAGGGCCGCCGCTTCTCGATCAACCTGATCCCGCACACCGTCGCCGTCACCACGCTCAAGCGGCTGCAGCCGGGCAGCGAGGTCAATCTCGAGGTCGACCTGATCGCGCGCTACGTCGAGCGCATGCTGCCGTCGAAGTAGGCGCGGCGCCTTGCGCGCCGCTTCATGACGCCTCGATTTTTCCCTTATCATAACCAGGGATTTGCTCGCGCGCCCCATCGCGCGCGAGAACGCATGTCAGTGCATGGAGGGTCTGCCGTGGTCCGCAAGCATCTTTCCGCGCAGTTCGTCGTCATCCTGGTGGCCGTGTTCCTGGCCGGAACGGCCCTCACCGGCACCTTCACGTGGCGCATGTCCTCGTCCGCTTCCGAGGAGGTCATGCTCGCCAACCTCGATGCCCAGCTGGGCATGCTGGAGGCCTCGCTCAATTCGCTGCACAAGGACGCCGAGCGCGGACTGACCGCCGCGCTCAACGGCCTGGCGCAGCTCGCGCCGCCGCCGTACGCGCTGCACGCCGGCGAAACCGTGCCGATCGGGGACCGCGCGGCGCCGATGCTGCGCTCGGCGGCCGGACCGCTCACCGCCAACCACCACGCCTGCGACCAGGTATCCGCCATCGTCGGCGGCGTCTGCTCGATCTTCGCGCGCGACGGCGACGACTTCGTGCGCGTGTCGTCGACGGTGAAGAAGCCCGACGGCAGCCGCGCGGTCGGCACGCTGCTCGATCGCAAGAACCCCGCCTACGGCGCCGCGATGAAGGGCGAGGACAACCTCAGCATCAACAACGTGCAAGGCAAGACCTTCATGGCCTTGTACCACCCGATCAAGGACGACCAGCAGCAGGTGGTCGGCGTCATCGCCGTCGGCTACGACCTCACCGAAAGGCTGGCGGCGTTCAAGGCGCAGCTCGCTTCGCTGAAGATCGGCGACACCGGCTATTTCTACGTCATCGAAGACACGCCCGGCGAGCGCTACGGCACCTTCATCGCGCATCCTTCGCTCGAAGGCAAGAACGGTCGCGAGATCCAGGATGCCGACGGCCGGCCGCTGATCGACGACATGCTGAGCCGGCGGAACGGCGTCGTGCACTATCGCTGGATCAACCCGGGCGATACCGCCAAGCACGAGAAGGTCGCCGCCTTCCGCCACGTCGCCAGCTGGAACTGGATCGTCGTCGGCGGCAGCTATATCGCCGAACTCACGCGCAGCGGCCATCACATGGTGTTCGGCCTGATCGCCGGCCTCGTGCTGCAGGCGATCGCGATGATCGCGCTGATCGCCTGGCTGTTCGCGCGCCAGGTCGGCCGGCCGCTGGAGGCCGCGCGCAACGTCATCGCCGGCATCGCCGACGGCGACCTGTCGCGCGCCGTCGTGACGCAGCGCGAGGACGAGATCGGCCAGATGCTGCGCTCGGTCGAGACCATGCGCGCCGCCCTTTCCGGCATGATCGGCGCGGTGAGGCACGCGGCGACCGAGCTCGGCGAGCACGCCGGCGCGCTGTCGGCGGCCGCGCACAGCAGCGGCGTCAGCGCACAGGAACAGTCGGCGTCCGCCAACTCGATCGCCGCCGCGATCGAGCAGCTGCACACCAGCCTCACGGCCGCCGACGGCAACGCCACCGAGGTCCAGCAGTTCGCCGACCAGGCGAGCGAGCAGTCGAAGCTCAGCGGGCAGGTGATCGCGCAGGCGACCGCCGAGATGCGCAAGATCGCCGACCGCGTCGGCGAGTCCGCACAAGTGGTGCAGGCGCTCGCCGCCGAAGCCGGCAACATCAGCGACATCGTGCGCGTCATCCAGGGCCTGGCCGAGCAGACCAACCTGCTGGCGCTCAATGCCGCCATCGAGGCGGCGCGCGCCGGCGAGGCCGGGCGCGGCTTCGCGGTCGTCGCCGACGAGGTCAGGAAGCTGGCCGAAGGCACGCAGAAAGCGACCGAGAAGATATCGGCGGTGATCGGCAGCATCCAGGGCCGTTCGGGAGAAGCGGCCCAAGCGATGGACGCCGCCAACGCCCAGGTCGACCAGGGCGTGCGTCTCGCCGACGAGGCGCAGGCAGCCACCGAGACCATCAGCAAGGGCGCCGCCGACCTGACCGCGCAGCTCCAGGCGATCGCCTTGTCGCTGCGCGAACAGAACGCCGCCGGCAGCGACATTGCCGGCAACGCCGAAACGGTGGCACGCAAGTCGGAGGAAACCGCAGCCGATGCCGCCAGGGTCGCCGGGGAAGTGGCGCGCATGGAGCAACTGGCGCGGGAGCTTTCTGCTACTGTCGAGCGGTTCAGGCTTTAGGGCCGTACCGCTTAATCGCCACTGGCGGCGGATCGTCGGCGCTACGGCGGTGTACCCGCCAAGGGCGACGGGTGGTCGTCGCCGCTTCGTGTCCCCCGGCGGACAAGAGCGATACGGCGTCCGCCTCCTCCTTTACCTACGCGTCGACGACCACCCGCCACCCTTGGCTCGACGCTCGGCCAGCCTGGTCCAGAAATTCGCACGGCGGTTCCGCGCTCGGGCTGATGGGGTGGTCCGCTGCGCGGAAGTAAAGGAGGAGGCGGACGCCTTATCGTCCTTGTCCGCCGGGGGACATGGAGCGCAGCGGACCACCCCGTCGGCACGAGCGCTCGCTCTCTACCGGCCCACTAACTTGCCCCGCCGGCCGCAAGGTAGAATACGCCGCTTCCCCAACCAGCTTTCCCGCTTCCCATGAGCATCAGCTCCGTCAAAGACATCGTCGCCGACATGCGCGCCGGCAAGATGGTCATCCTCGTCGATGAGGAGGACCGCGAGAACGAGGGCGACCTCGTGCTCGCCGCCGCGCACGTCACGCCCGACGCGATCAACTTCATGGTCACGCACGCGCGCGGGCTGGTGTGCCTGACGCTCACCGAGGCGCGCTGCCGCCAGCTCGATCTGCCGCTGATGGTGCGCGACAACAAGACCCCCCACAACACCGCCTTCACGCTGTCGATCGAGGCCGCGGAGGGTGTGACCACCGGCATCTCGGCGCCCGACCGCGCGCGCACCGTGCAGGTCGCGGTGGCGAAGGACGCCAAGTCTTCCGACATCATCCAACCCGGCCACATCTTTCCGCTGATGGCGCAGAACGGCGGCGTGCTGGTGCGCGCCGGCCATACCGAGGCGGGCTGCGACCTCGCCGCCATGGCGGGCTGCGAGCCGGCCGCGGTGATCTGCGAGATCATGAACGAGGACGGCACCATGTCCCGGCTGCCGCAGTTGGTCGACTTCGCCGCCCGGCACGGCCTCAAGATCGGCACCATCCGCGACC
>DAIDAU010000414.1 GCA_027310465.1 Rhodocyclaceae bacterium | reverse complement strand
GGCCATTGCTCCTGCTGCAGAACCTAGTGCAGACCGAAGTCTTTGTTTTATAAGTAACTTGCTTGTGCGCCGCGTCGTAACTTATTGATTATTAGCGAGAAACGCTAGCGGCAGTTTTTGCACGAAAAGTACGGGAACCCTATGTCCCCGGAGAACAAATCGTTAGCCGCGCGGGCCGAGCAGCGCTTGAAAGCGATGCGGCAGGATCTGCGCGAGATACAAGAACTGTCCGAAATGATTCGGGCGCTGTGTGAGAAGACCGATGGATGCAAGGACGTATTGACACTCATCTGAGGGGAGAAATAGCGTGGCAATGCGCGTTCAGCAGACGCTGTTCTTCATCGGCCTAATCCTACTCGGCCTCACGTACATCTTCCCGCCGACCTGGCTGTATTTCACCTGGTGCTTATTCGCTGCCGTCGTCACTGAGGGCCTTCTAGCGCAGTGGCTTGTTCGTGAGATCGTCCAGCTGAATCCGACGTCGGGATTTTGGGATCGCATCGCGCCGGCCACGCTTCCACTCGTAATCATGTTGATCGCGGCCTTCCGGATGGCCGGAGCGGTCTTCGGGCACGATGTGCGGATGTAATGGGTACGTCGCGCCGAACATCTTCTGAAAATTTAGTATTGACAGCGGAATTTACGGTATTGCAGAATCGCCTCATCTTCACCCCGCCAGAGGTTCTGGCAGCCTTGTCGGCTTAACCGACTGCCCTATAAGCGCTTCAGGCTCGGACGAAACGGGCGCGCCTCGAAAGAGGATCCGGGTGAAATTTCTTAACAGCTCTACCTCCCTTGGGGAATCGTCATGCTTCCCCTCGGGGCGTCGCTTACGCGACGGGCATGGTGCTTCCCCTTTCTTTTGTTCATTCATCTGAAAGGAAACATCATGTCGAACGCTGCTAACACCACCAACGGTCAAACCAAGTTCTTCGATCTTCACACCGCCGGTATCGGTTACATGAACCGCCTGCGGCTCGTGTCGCCGGACAAGTCGAAGGGTCAGAAGTTCAAGCCCTTTACCTCGGTGTCGATCTCGGCCATCGTCGGCGAAGAAGGTGACGTCAAGTACGTCAACTTCGATTGCAACATCAAAGGCGAACAGGCCAAGGAAGCCATCGAAGTTCTGAAGCCCTACCTGGTTGACGAGGACGGCAACGCCCTGGACAACAAGGTGCTGGTCGGCTTCCGTATCGGCGACGCCATTCCCGAGATCTACACGGTCAAGGGCAAGAACGGCGGCGATCCGGAAAACCGCGTCTCTCTCAAGGGACGTCTTCTGAAGATCACGAGTGCGAAGGTCAACGGCAAAGTCATCGACCTGCCGAAGACCGAGTACGACGAGACCAAGGAAGCGGCCGCTCCGGCTGAGGCTCCGGTTCCCGCCGAGGCCGAACAGTAAGATCGTTCCCGCTTGCGCGTTGTCGGTAACAACGCGCGCCTCAAATGCCTATCTGCCCCTGAAAGTAGGCGCACTCAGCGGGGTCTTCTTGCTCAGGTCACTGCGCAAACTTGACCCTCTGAGCTCATATCGAGAGGCGGCTGAACAGCCGCCTCTCCTTCCCTCTACCACCGTCCTTCGGGCTTCCCATGCCCGCAAGGCGTGGCGCCCGCGGGATTCTCTTCGAGGAAACCGTCATGGCAAATCAAGTTCAAGAAACGGACGATGACAAGCACTGGATCGAGCTCGGAAAGCGCGTGAACGATCCCGAAGCAGCTACCATCATTGTCAACTTCCTGGATGGCTATCCGGCGCTTCGCGCCAAGCACAGCGGTCTGTACCTGCTCGCGGCGGAAGTCGTTCACCGCGCTCGCGTCCAGGCGCTGCTCGATGCGATGCAATCGCGCAAGTCGTACCGCTTGGCCAAGTTTCTCGGCAGGGCGGTCTCTTTCGCGTATCGCTGTCTCAGGCTGGGCGTTCGCGCAGCACGCACCGGTGTCGCCGAGATCCGCAAGGTTCAAGAGCAAGCCGGCGGCTACAACCGCAGCACCGTGGTCTATCCGTCCGGCAAGCCGTCGCAACCCAAGCAGGAATGGCAGGCGAGGGAGAAGCTCTCCAACCTCATCTACCTATTCAGGCAAGGCACATGCGGCAAGTGTGGCACTCCTGTCGGATCACTGCAGGAGCGCTGCGACGAATGCGGCCACATCCTGAAGGCACCTGGTGCAGTCGGCCAGGCTCCGGTCCAAGCGTAGTTCCCCTTTCAACACCGAGCCCGCGCAAGCGGGCTCATCTCCATGAGGATCTGCAACATGAAGACTATCGGCACGATCAAGGCCTACGGCGAAAACCTGCGGTTGGTACTCGACAGCTACAAGGGCGGCGCACGCGCCATCCGCGTTGTCCATGATGATGAGGAACTCGGCGAAGAACCCTACGGCGTGCTGACGGTGAACCTGCCAGGCACGGCGCTCGGTGAAGACGAGATTCTGGTCAAGACCTGGAGCGAGAACGAACCGTTCCGCGCGCCAGCGTTGGCATCCGGACTCTTCGAGGACACTGGCCGTCGCGTGCCGACGGGCTTTGTGGCCGCGGAGATCTGGCGGCTTCACCTTCAATAACATGTTCGACCTTTCTTCATCCCGAGCCCGCGCAAGCGGGCTTTCCACCGGCGCCGGCGAGACGCCAGTGGAAAGCCTGATTGCTACACCCCGTCTGAGGTTCAGACCGCCCTGCCGGCGTAACCGGCTGCCCACGAGTTGGCAGACTCCAACACTGCCGCCTGTAAGCGCTTCAGGCCTGGATGCAACGGGCGCGCCTCGAAAGAGGATCCAGGACTTCTATCCACCCCTCGGGGCTCGCTCCCCGAAGGGGAGTGGTGCCCAACCACTGAAAGGACTCACATGACTCAAGGTTGGAAAGGCATATCCGCGTCTGATGTCGAAAAGGCGACGAAGGCTGCGCAGTCGGCAGCATTCCTCTGCAACGACCTGACTCAGTTAGTTCGTTCCAACAACGCTCTCCTATCCGATCTGGCGCTTGCTGCACTGGGCCACGATCTCATCGTTGCCTTCGAACGTGTCAACGAGCTCCACATTTGCTTGGAGCGCCTGCAACAAAATCTCGAAGCTTTGGCGGACTAATCCTCTGCCCCCATTTTCAACAAGGAGATGCACCATGCGAAAGGAATTTCGCGAAGTCTCAACGGTCGCCGAGTTGCGAGCGTTCATTGCCGATCTGCCTGACGATATGCCAGTAGGTCGGATGACGAACGGCCATTACCAAGTTAACAAGATTGGCGACATCGGCGTCTTCGTCGGAGAACTGCCCATCGGGCGTTCCGGCGAAGCCGTCGAGGTCATTCTGCGCATTTCGGCATAGTCGTTCTGCCCACTTGAAAGGACTCATCATGAGAATCGTTACGAGCTTCACGGTATTGATGCAGAAGGCCAAGGCACTTGGCGATGCCAAGAAGTCAGGCGACTCGGAAGCCATTGCGGAGGCACAGGCGGATCACGATGCTTACAAGGAACTCTGCCTGACGTCCAACGAAATGATTACCGGTCATACCTTCGGCACCTTCTATGAAAGGAAATCGACATGACTCAGCAAGCCATGACAACCAACGATGCGTACCTCTACGCAAGGCGGGTTTTCAAGGCTGCCGGCACACCATCGAATATCAAGTATTCGGTCCTGGAGTCCGGCATGGCGGCAGAAGGCTATTCGCACGAGGACGTAAAAAAGTGGATTTCTGCGTGGGGAGCTGGTAGGCGGTACCCTCGCCAGTAATCCACTACTCATTTTTTTCAACATCGCCTGCGGGTCGCGCGTACCCGCAGGGTGCCTTCGGCCCTTGGGTACTTTCCAAGGAGATGCAAAATGATTCAACTGGCCGGAAAATTGACGGTACGGCAGATCACGGGCCGCAAGGGTGCATTCGCGGTCGCGGATCTCATCAGCGAGGTCGGTACGTTCAAGGTCAAGGATCCGATCCTGGATCAGTTCGAGGAAGGCGAATACCGCGGGACGTTCCACGTCGAGCGGATCTACCCCGACTCGTACATATACTTCGGCCGCGTCGTCACGGAGATCCGAGCGCAGGTATCTGGGTTCGAGCTCGATCAGGAGATCGCGCCGGCGACGCCGGCGGCCCCTGCCGAGCCCGATCCGGCCGATCGCGAAGGAAGCGCTGCGCAAGCGGCGCCGGCAGCAGCAACGCCGGCATCGGTTGTCGAACACGCCGCTCCGGAAGCATCGGGCGGTACCGCCGGCGACGAGTCGCAGAATGACGATCCCGACCAGGTGCTGTTCGGCGACGAGCTCTACGCGCTTGTGCAGGAATGCAAGAACGTGAAGCTCGATCCGACGATCGACCGGACGAAGTTCCGTCAGCAGCGCGATCGCCTCAAGGC
>DAIDAU010000402.1 GCA_027310465.1 Rhodocyclaceae bacterium | reverse complement strand
CCGGATTGATGTTCCGCCGATCTGCGGGCACAATGCGCCGACGATGACAAACGACTCCTTCGCCTCCGTCTCCGGCGGCTTGCCGACCCGGCTGGCGCGCGCCTGGCTCGCCCTGGGTCTTGCCGCGCTAGCCTGCTCGGGGCTGCTCGCGATCCTGCTCGTGCTGTCGCGCACGCCCGGCATCCAGGACGTCTTTCCGCTGCGCGACTTCTTCCGCGCCGCGCTGGTGGTGCACGTCGATCTTTCGGTCCTGGTCTGGTTCGTCTCCTGCGCCGGGATCGTCTGGTCGATCGCCGCGGACGGGCGGTTCGCGGCGCTGGCCTGGGCCGGTTTCGGCCTGGCCCTGGCCGGCACCGCGGCGATGGCGCTGTCGCCGTTCATGCCGGAGCCCCAGCCCTTGCTCAACAACTACATCCCCGTGCTGCAGCAGGACGTGTTCTTCGTCGGCCTGGCGCTGTTCGGTCTCGGCGGCGGTCTGACGCTGGCGAGGACGCTCGTCGCGGCGCGGCCGCGCCTGGAGCAGTGGCGATCCGGCGACGGCTTGCGCTGGGGCGCCTATCTTGCGGCGCTCGCCGGCGCCTTTGCCTTGGCGGCCTTCGTCGGCGGGCAGCTGAACCCGCCCGCCTACTCGGGGCAGGCGCGCTATGAAGCGGTCTTCTGGGGCGGCGGGCACGCGCTGCAGTTCCAGCACGCGATGCTGCTGCTCGTGGCGTGGTGGTGGCTGCTGGACCACCTCGGCGAGAAGCCGAGGATTTCGCCGCGATGGTTCGTCGGCGGCCTCGCGCTGGCTTTCCTGCCGGTGCTCGCGACGCCGCTGATCCTGGCGGATCATCCGGCCGGGTCGGGCGAATACTTCGCGGATTTCGCGAAGCAGATGGAATTCGGCCACCCGCTCATGGCGCCGCTGATCCTCGCCGCGGCGCTGGCGATCTGGCGCACGCGCGCGATCCGCTCGCCGGTCAAGTCCGCGCTCTGGGCCTCGTTCCTGCTGTTCGCCGTGGGGGGCGTGCTGGCCTACCTGATACGCGGCGTAAACGTCGTGATTCCGGCGCACTACCACGGTTCGATCGTCGGCATC
The DNA here is from genome assembly GCA_027310465.1 of Rhodocyclaceae bacterium. Taxonomy (GTDB): domain Bacteria; phylum Pseudomonadota; class Gammaproteobacteria; order Burkholderiales; family Rhodocyclaceae; genus Nitricoxidireducens. The sequence continues at coordinate 7,775 of DAIDAU010000402.1, read as the reverse complement.
ACGCTGGCCTTCATGGGCCTGGCGTTCGCCGTGCTGCCGCGCCTGGGCTTCGGCCGCGTCGAGGGCCGGCTCGCCTGCTGGCAGCCCTACATCTACGGCGGCGGACAGCTGCTGCACATCCTCGGGCTCGCCTGGTCCGGCGGGTACGGCGTGCAGCGCAAGGTGGCCGGCGCGGAGCAGATGCTGGTCACGCTGCCGCAGCAGATCGGCATGGGGCTGATGGGCCTGGGCGGACTGATCGCGGTGACCGGCGGCGTGCTGTTCGTCTGGGTCTGCCTGCGCGCGATGATGTTCCGCCGCGAGTCACTTGAAGGCGGCGTGCAGCACGAAGCTCAAGACCAGAGTCTGACCGCCTAGGCCGAGACCGCCCAGGATCAGGATCAGGCGGCCGCCGCTGCGCAGCATGGCGAGGCCGCCGATGACCGCCGCCAGCCCGAACAGGACGCCCATCAGCGGCATCGTCGACATCACGGCGACGACATACCAGACGGGGCCGGGGCGTCGAGCCGTCGCTTCGCCGGCGACGGATTCAGGCGTCATGCACACTCCGCCGCCCCATTTCGGCAAAGCTGCGATTGAGCGAGACGACGGCGAGCAGCAGCATCGCGGCGCCGAAATTGTGCGCCACCGCGAGCGCCAGCGGCAGGCCCAGCAGGATGTTGCCGATGCCGAGCGCGAGTTGCCCCCCCAAGGCGACCGCGAGCGCGATGGACCAGTTGCGCCAGCCGGGCAGGCGCCGCAGCGCGAGCGCGAGGGCGCCGACGCCGAGGAAGGCCGCCAGCGCGCCGGCGCGATGCGCGATGTGGATCGCGGTCATCGCGGCGATCGAGAGCGGCGCGCCCTCCGCCGTCTGGCCGAGATGGCGCACGAGGGTGAAGCCGCTGCCAAAATCCGTCTCCGGCAGCCAGGAACCGCGGCAAGTGGGGAAATCGGGGCAGACGAACGCCGCATAGTTGCTCGTCAGCCATCCGCCGAGCGCGATCTGCAGCGCGGTAACGGCCAGGGCCGCGCCCGCCAGGAGCCGGACCGCGCGGCTCGGCGGCTCGGCATCCAACGCGCGCAGCCGCAGCGGCGCATCGGCCAGCAGCGCCAGCAAGGCGATGATCGTCATGCCGCCCAGCAGATGGCCGGTGACGATCGCCGGTTTCAGCAGCAAGGTCACCGTCCACATGCCGAGCAGCGCCTGGAACACGATCATCGCGGCGAGCGACGCGGCGATGGCCTTGTTGCGGCGCCACGCCAGCCCGCTGGCGGCAAACACCAGCAGCCCCAAAGTGCCCGCCGCATAGCGGTGGATCATTTCCTTCCAGGCCTTCGCCGGCTCGACCGGCTTGCCGGGAAACGCCTGCAAGGCCTGCTCCACGGCCACCGGCTGCTCGGGCACGCCGACCAGCTTGCCGTAGCAGCCGGGCCAGTCGGGACAGCCGAGACCGGCATCGGAGAGCCGCACGAACGCACCCAGCGGTACGACGAAGAGCGCGAGGCACAGGGCGACGAGAGCGATTGTGCGGAGTCCGGGCATGGTCTATAGATGCGCGAGCCTGTCGACGATGAGCGCCGTGAACAGCAGCGCCAGATACACGATGGAGAAGCGGAAGGTCTTGCGTGCCAGTTCGTCATCGTAGCGCCGGCAAAGTTTCGCGGCATAGCGCATGAAGCCGAGGTTCAGCACCGCCGCGCCCGCGAGGTAGAGCCAGCCGCTGAGGCCGATCGCCGCCGGCAGCGCCGTGGCCCCGACCAGCAGGCCCGTGTAGACCGCGATCTGCCGGCAGGTGGCGGGAACGCCGTGCGTGACCGGCAGCATCGGCAGGTCGGCGCGGGCGAACTCGTCGCGCCGGTAGCAGGCGAGCGACCAGAAGTGCGGCGGCGTCCACAGGAAGATGATGAGGAACAGCGAGAAGGCTTCGATGCCCAAGCTGTTCGTCATCGCCGCCCACCCCAGCGCGGGCGGCATGGCGCCGGCCGCGCCGCCGATGACGATGTTCATCGGCGTCATCGGCTTCAGCACCACCGTATAGACCACCGCGTAGCCGAGGAAAGTGCCCAGCGTCAGCCACATGGTGAGGTCGTTGACCCAGGCATGCAGCAGCCACAGGCCGCAACCGCCGACCAGCGTCGCCAGCGTCAGCGTCTCGACTGCCGAGATGGCGCCGCGCGCGGTCGCGCGCATGCGCGTACGCGCCATCAGCGCATCGCTGGTGCGCTCGACCAGGCAGTTGATCGCCGCCGCGGCTCCAGCCACCAATGCGATGCCGAGCGACGCGGCCAAGAAGCGGTCCGGGTTCGCCATGCCCGGATCCGCCAGCCACATGCCGATCATCGCGGTGAACACGATCAGGCTGTTGACGCGCGGCTTGCACAGGTAAAAGAACGCGGCGAGCCGCGTCGCGAGCCGCGGCGCCGCTTCGTAGGCCTGCTGCATGATCAGTGCGCCAGCGTCGAGACGTATTCCGCGACCGCGGCGATTTCCTTGTCGTTGAGCCGCATCGCGACATTGTGCATGACGCTGCCCGTGTCGTTGGCACGCGAGCCGTCGCGGAACGACGTCAGCTGCTTCGCCACGTAGCGCGGATGCTGGCCGCCGATGGCGGGCGCGAGCAGGGAGGGCTGGGTCTTGTAGACGGCGGACCAGTTGCCCTGGCCGACGCCGTTGGGACCGTGGCAGCCGATGCAGGCGGCGACCATGTCGGGACGTCCCTTGCCCTTCATGAAGATTTTTTCGCCTTCGACCAGCAAGGCCTTGTCGGGGGTCGCGTTGGTGGCGACGCGCTGCTTGGCGAAATACGCCGCGATGTCGGCGATGTCCGCTTCACTGACGTTCTGCGCCTGCGGAGACATCTGCTGGTTGGAGCGCCGTCCGGCCTTGAAGTCGTGAAGCTGCTTGGCGACGTACTCGGGCAACTGCCCCGCCAGCTTGGGCCACTGATCGGCGGGTGCCGGCAGGATGGCGCTATTGCCTGCGGGCCCGTGGCAGGCGAAGCACGCCGCCGCCTTTTGCTGCCCCAATTCCGGATTTCCTGCTGCCTCAGCGAACTGCGACGCCATGCCAAGTCCAGCCAGCAACGCTACTGCAAAGGTGCTCCTCCTCATAACGATCCTCCTCCAGGATGGTTAGTTAATCCGCCCGGACGTCAGTGCGCCAGGGCGGTGTCTTCTTCTCCTTTGTACATATGCAATTATTCTTATGTACTTATGCGGTTGACATTGCGGAATGAGTATGCGACAAATCGTCGCGCAAATCAAAAAAAATTGACATAAGTCAAAAACGAAGCAGGTCCGCTCAAAAAAGGAGGAGCACATGAGTACTCTCGAAGCCGCCCACGGCGGTGAGGCGCACGCTCATTGGGACACCAGCATCTGGCCTTTCGTCCTGAGCTTTGGCATCCTGGCATTAACGCTGTCGTTCACGCTGCAGTTCGTCTATCACCTTTCCCTTCCCGCCGTAATCGCCCTCGGCATCAGCTTGCCGCTGATCCTGGGCGGCATCGCCGGCTGGACCGGGGAAGCCATGGGAACCGGAGAAGGCCTTTCCTTCGCCTCGATGGGCTGGTTCATCCTGGCCGAAGCGATGATCTTCGTCTCCTGTTTCGCCGCCTACTGGTTCGGACGGCTCGAAGCCCCGGTCTGGCCGCTGCCGGGCAGCGTCGAACTGCCCAAGGCGCTACCGGTCCTGATGACGATCACGCTGGTGACCTCGTCGTTCACGATCCATCGCGCCGAGCATTTCCTCCACGAGAAGAACCAGTCCGCCTTCGTCCAGTGGGTGCTGATCACCATCGCGCTGGGCCTGGCGTTCCTGGGCATGTCGGGCTTCGAGTGGAACCACCTGATCCATGAAGGCTTCACGATCCAGACGAACCTGTTCGGCACGGTGTTCTATTCGATCACCGGGCTGCACGGCTCGCACGTTCTCGTGGGGCTGGGCATCTTCGTCGCCGGCGTGTTTCCGGCGATGAAGGGCAACCTGTCGCCGGGCTTCTGGCGCACGGCGGGTCTCTACTGGCACTTCGTGGACATCATTTGGTTCTTCGTCGTCTCGCAAGTCTATTTCTGGTGACGGCGGCGATGTCGGCGCACGCGGTGCATGAGCCCGCGCGCTCCGTCACTGTCGACGCTTCGGTCATCCAGATCGACGAACCTCGCTACCTGGGAGCGGAGGTGCGTCGTGACACGGTGCTGACGGACAGCGATGGGCGCGACTTCAAGCTTGGCGACTTGCTCGGCAAGCCGGTGATCATGCTCTTGTCGTACTACGGCTGCGACGGCACTTGCCCGACCATGAACGCGGAGCTGGCGCGCGTCCTGGCCGGGGTGAGCCGCTTCCGCCTCGGCCCGGACTACCGCGTGCTGACGGTGTCGTTCGATGCACGCGACTCGCAGCAGACGGCGGCGCAGTTCCTGGCCAAGGCCGGCGCCGTCCCGGCGGCGATGCGGGACGGCTGGCGGCACGCGGTGGTCAAGGACCGCAACGTCAAGGGGTTCGCGGACCAGGTCGGCTACAAGTTCTTCTGGTCCGACGCGGCGAAGGCGTTCATGCATCCGAACGTCCTCGTCTTCCTGACGCCGACGGGGCGCGTGGCGCGCTACATCTACGGCACGCGCATGGACGCCAGGACCATCGAGCTCGCGCTGATCGACGCCGACTGGAACCGCATCACCGAAACGGCTTCCGTCTTCGACATGTTGACGGGCGCCTGCTTCAGCTACAACTACGTCGAAGGCAAGTACGTACCCAATTACGCCCAGCTCATCGGCATCGGCTCCCTGGTCTCGGGGCTCGTGATGATGATGCTCGGCATGCTGGGCTACCGTTTTCGTTGGACATTATCTCGGAGGGGCATGCATGAATAAGCACAGCAAGATTGGCGCGGGGCTCCTTGCCCTGGCCGGCAGTGCGCAGGCACTGGCACTCGACAAATACATTCCGACGACCGACCGGATCGGCGATCCGGCCGCCGGCTGGAACCATCTCTGGTCGGAAGTGCTCGTCGATATCACCATCATGGGGGTGTTGTTCGCCGTCGTGCTGGCCTATCTGATGGTGAAATTCCGGCGCCGGCCCGGCGTCGAGGGCGGCGGCGTGAAGGAATTGAGCGTCGGCGCGGCGATCGGATGGGCCATCATTCCGGCCTTCATCTTCCTGGCCGACGACCTGTTCGTCGCCGCGAACGGCTGGCAGCTCTGGAACCTGCAGCGCACGGTGCCTGCCGACCGGCTGGAAGTGCGGCTCGAGTCCGGCATGTACAGCTGGGACTACACCTACCCGAACGGCGTCCGCACGCAGAACGTGCTCAAGGTGCCGGCCGGCAAGCCGGTGCTGCTGCGCATGACGAGCCGCGACACCATCCACAACCACTACATGCCCGACTTCAAGGTCAAGGAGGACTCGATGCCGGGCCGCATCACCTATCTGTGGTTCTATCCGAAGGAGCCCGGCAAGCACCTGGTCACCTGCAACGAGTACTGCGGCGTCTCGCATTCGTACATGTCGGGCCAGGTCGAAGTCATGCCGCCCGAGCAGTATCAGGCGTGGTACGAGGAGGAGGGAGCCAAGCTCAAGGCGGCCGCGGCAGCACCGGCGGCCACGGAAGGCTCCGCACCCGCAGCTGCGCCGACCGCCGGTGCAGCCGCTCAAGACAACAAGAAACCGGCGTAAGGAGGAGGGAACATGAATCTCAAGGAATGGGTCTTCACCACCGATCACAAGCGCGTCGGGATCCTGTATCTGATCGGTTCCGTCGCCGCCTTCGTGGTCGCAGGCATCATGGCGCTGCTGATGCGCGCGGAACTGTCGGCGATGGGGCCGACGCTCACGGCGAACCCGACGACCTACAACGTCTGGCTGTACGCGCACGGCGCCGTCATGATTCTCGGCTTCCAGATTCCGGCGCTCACCGGCTTCGCCGCCAACTACGCCATCCCGCTGATGATCGGCGCCAAGGACGTGGCCTTCCCGCGCCTGAACGCCTTCTCGGTCTGGCTGTTCTACATGGGCGTGATCCTGGCGCTGCTGACGTTCGTGATCCCCGATCCGCCCGATGTGCTGTGGACCGGCTACCCGCCCTACTCGACGATCACCACTGGCAACACCGCCCTCTACACCTTCACGGTGCTGCTGATCGGCTTCGCCTCGATCATCGCCGGGGTGAACTTCATCACCACGATCGCCTACATGCGCGCCAAGGGCCTGACCTGGAACAAGCTCAACTTCTTCGTCTGGAGCATCCTCGGCTCCTTCGTCATGCAGCTGATCTACGTGCCGGTGCTCGGCACCGCGGTGCTGCTGGTGAGCTTCGACAAGTATCTGGGCACCCACTTCTTCGACCCGACCATGGGCGGCGACGTGCTGACCTACCAGAACCTGTTCTGGTTCTACTCGCACCCAGCGGTGTACGTGATCTTCCTGCCGTTCATGGGCATCATCATGGACATCTTCGCGACCTTCTCGAAGAACCGCATCTTCAACTACAAGGCGGCGGTGTACGGCGGCGTCTGGGGCATCGTCATCATCTCCGGCGAAGTCTGGATCCATCACCTGTACGTCACCGGCATGCCCGACTGGCTGCGCATCGGCCAGATGGTGACGACGCTGATGATCTCGGTGCCGGTGGGCCTGATGACCATCAGCCTGGTGGGCACGCTCTACAAGGGATCGATCACCTTCGAGACGCCGATGCTCTACGCCCTCGGGACGATGTTCCTGTTCCTCGTCGGCGGCCTCACCGGCATCCCGCTGGCGGTGACCTCGCTGACGGTGAACCTCTCGGAGACCTACTACGTCGTCGGCCACTTCCATTACGTGATGGCGGTGGCGGGCAGCCTGGCGATCTTCTCGGGCGTCTACTACTGGTTCCCGAAGATGACCGGACGCATGGTCAACGAGACCTGGGGCCGCATCGCCTTCGTGTTCACTTTCGTCGGCGCCAACGTCATCTTCTGGACCATGATGAACGTCGGCGTCAAGGAAGGCCTGCCGCGCCGCTACTACGACTGGGCGCAGTTCCCGCAGGTCGCGCACGACCAGATGGTGATGACGATCGGCTCCGTCATCATCGGCATCGGCTTCGCCATCATGCTGCTCAACTGGATCCTGAGCGCCGCGTTCGGCAAGAAGGCCGGCGACAATCCCTGGGAATCCAAGTCGCTCGAATGGACCACCGCGTCGCCGCCGCCGCACGGCAACTGGCCGAAGCCGCCGGTCCTGGCGGATGACTGGAGCCCCTACGCGTACGCCAAGCGGTAGCAGCCCAAAGACCGGCCACGCCGCTCTGCGGCGGCGTGGCCGCGTCGTTCAAAGCCATGGAACCAACAACCTATCCTGTCATTCGAGCGCCGATGTTCTGGGCGCTCGGCGTCGCGACCGCCATGTTCCTCGTCTGGCTGAGCTTTCACTTCGTCGGCGAGCAGCGCTACTACAACACGCCGTTCTGGCAGCGCTGGCGTCCCATCGTGCTGACGTCGGAGGCGCAGACCGCCGTGCCGGTCGAGGTGCGCGACGAGTGGCGCAACGCGCTGACCGTCGTCCAGACCGAAAAGGGGCTCTACTTCCTCAGCGGGACGAAGCACGTGCCGTCGGCGGGAACCCAGGTGGTGGTCGAGGCCAACGATCACTGGGAGCTGTACATGTGCTCGGTCGGCGCTGCGCCGCGCTGCATGACGATCCATTCGTTCTGCGCCGACGCGGTCTGGCCGAACGTGAAGCGGGACGCCACCGGACATGCGGAGGGATGCTACGCGCCTTACTTCGGCAGCCGGTCCACCGCGGAGGTCGGCAA
>DAIDAU010000387.1 GCA_027310465.1 Rhodocyclaceae bacterium | reverse complement strand
CGAGCGTGCCGCGATAGGTATCGACGTCGACTTTTAAAGCGAGGCGTGCGGCCATCAGTCCATCAGCTTGCGCGCTTCCGCCACGTCGCCGCGATAGGCTTCGAAGATGCTGCGCAGCGCTTCCTCGAACGTCACCTTCGGGGCCCAATCGAGATCCGCCATGGTGTTGGCGATCTTCGGCACGCGGTGCTGCGTGTCCTGGTAGCCCTTGCCGTAGTACTCGCCGGACGTCGTTTCGAGCACCTGCACCTTGGCTAGGCTGGCGGCGTACTCGGGATACTGCTTGGCGAGGTCGAGCATCAGCTTGGCGAGGTCGCGGATCGAGTAGTTGTTCTTCGGGTTGCCGATGTTGTAGATCTTGCCGTCGGCCACGCCGTTCTTGTTCTCGATGATCTTCATCAGCGCGTCGATGCCGTCCGACACGTAGGTGAAGGAGCGCTTCTGGGCGCCGCCGTCGACGAGCTTGATCGGCTCGCCGCGTACGATGTGGCCGAGGAACTGCGTGATCACGCGCGAGGAGCCTTCCTTCGGCGTATGGATCGAGTCGAGGCCCGGGCCGATCCAGTTGAACGGGCGGAACAGCGTGTATTGCAGGCCCTCCTGCTGGCCGTAGGCGTGGATCACGCGGTCCATCATCTGCTTGGCGCAGGAGTAGATCCAGCGCGGCTTGTTGATCGGGCCGAGAATCAGGTCGGAGTTTTCCGGATCGAACTCGGGGTCCTTGCACATGCCGTAGACCTCGGAGGTCGACGGGAAGATCACGCGCTTCTTGTACTTGACGGCCTGGCGGATGATCGGCAGGTTCGCCTCGAAGTCGAGTTCGAAGACGCGCAGCGGCTCCTTGACGTAGGTGGCCGGCGTGGCGATGGCGACCAGCGGCAGGATGACGTCGCACTTCCTGACGTGGTACTCGATCCATTCCTTGTTGATCATGATGTCGCCCTCGAAGAAATGGAAGCGAGGGTTGGCCATCAGGTCGGCGACGCGCTCGGAATTCATGTCCATGCCATAGACCTCCCAGTCGGTCGTGTCCATGATGCGCTGGGAGAGGTGGTGGCCGATGAAGCCGTTGACGCCGAGGATGAGGACTTTTTTCATGATGGAAGCGGAGGAATGAGCCGGAAGCGGGCGGAGTGTCGATGAAAGCCGCGTATTCTACGTCTTCGGCGCGGCCCGGGCTACCGGCCCGGACGGCGCGGCGGCATCCGCCGAGGTTCAGGCGCCGTAGGCGGCGCGCAGCTGGCTGCGCGTCTGGGCGACGTGCAAGGCCTGCATGTCGACGTAGCGCACTTCGCCGCCGACCATGCGCGAGATTTCCTGGGCGCGCAGGAAGGGGAGCGAACTGCCGCCCGGGCCGGCTGCGATGCCGGCAGCGCTCGGCGCCAGCGTGGCGCGGCCGTCGGTGTAGATGCTGCCGATCTTCATGCCCTCCCGCCAAATCTCCGCAAATACTTCCGGCGGCTGGCCGGCCGCAGCGGCGGCTTGCTTTGCCGCGCCCAAGGCCTGCAGTTCGGTGGCCGTATGCAGCGAAACCGTCTCCGTCTGCGGCGCGGCGGTGGGCTGGGCTTCCGGCTTGGCAGCCGGGGAACTCGAGTCGTTGGCCGGCATGCCCTGCTGCTGGTACATCGCCAGCGAGGACTGGGACAGGGGCGACTGGGCGACGGCGGCGGGAGCTTGCAAGGCGGCAATCTCGCGAACAAGGATGCCTGCCCTGTTGCGAGTTCCATGCCTGGCTCATGGAGGTGGATTTGGCGCAGATTTGCCGCAAAACGCTGTGTGGTGGGGTGCTTCGGCGGCAAAATCTTCCGGTGTTTGCCGGGAGAGCGTGGACGCTGGTGCGGGGCCGGGACGAGGTGTTCGCGTTGGCCTCATGAGTGCGAGCGAAGCACTCCGCCCACCCGCGCTCCCAACCCAAATCCAGGATGGCCGCTACCTCAGCGCCAGCGGCTCCCCGCTCCATTCCCCCTGCCACTCCACGACCCGCAGCACGCGCCCGTCGGCACAGTCGGCGTAGGCGAAATCGCCGTCGCGATAGAGCGTGGGCGCGGCGTGGCGCGGCTGGCGGTCGAAGGCGCGCAGCGTGCGCAGCACCAGCAGGCGGCTTCCGTCGGGCAGGTCGGTGAAGGCGCCGGGGTAGGGCGGCGCGACGGCGCGCACGAGGTCGTGGACCTCCTGCGCGGGCTTCGTCCAGTCGATGCGGCCGTCTTCGGGCTTGCGCCCGCCGAAGTAGCTGCCGGCCTTGAGGTCGGGCAGGACGTGCGGCGCGGTGCCGGCGATCAGTTGCGGCAGCGCGCGGTCGAGCGCCATCTCGGCGGCGATCGTCACCTTGCCGAAGACTTCGAAGGCGGTGTCGTCGGGCAGGATCGGCACCGCCTGCTGCACGACGATTTCGCCGGCGTCGGGCTTCTCGACCATGCGGTGCAGCGTCGCGCCGGTCTCGCGCTCGCCGTGCAGCACGGCCCAGTTGACCGGCACGCGGCCGCGGTACTTGGGCAGCAGCGAGCCGTGCATGTTGTAGGCGCCGCGCGACGCCGCGGCGAGCAGGGCCGGGTTCAGCATCGAGCGATAGTAGAACGAGAACAGGAAGTCGGGCCGGCAGTCCTCGATCTGCGCCAGCACCACGGGACGGTTGGCGTTCTCCGGCATGATCGTCGGAATGCCGTACTCGGCGGCGGTCCTGGCGACGCTGTCGAACCAGATGGTCTCGTTCGGGTTGTCCTCGTGGGTGACGACCAGGCGCACGTCGACGCCGTGCGCCAGCAGCACCTTGAGGCAGCGGACGCCGACGTTGTGATAGGCGAAGACGACGGCGCGGGTCATACGAAGTTGTTCTGGCTCCGGCCGGCGGCTCCCGCCGCCTTAACACTCGCTTCGCTCTCGTTAGC
>DAIDAU010000479.1 GCA_027310465.1 Rhodocyclaceae bacterium | reverse complement strand
TTGGAATTCCGTTGTAGCCCAACGGTGCGCGCTTGAAGCGGTCCTACATAGCATCTTCGTAGAGATCAAGCTCGCAGAACTTGGAGTTCGCTGACCGGCCGCTATGGGGAAAGGCGAATGCCCGGAGAGGGCAAGTTTGGTGCGGTCGCCAACGTCTGCTTGGCGGAGGTCAAACTCGCAGAACTTGGAGTTCGGCGACTGGCCGCTATGGAGAAAGCCGAATGCCCGCAGAGGGCAAAGGAGAGACCGTCCTCTCTTCGGATTCGTGACTGGAAAGCGGTCAGTGAAATTCCGGTGCCTGGAAGCAGTCGCTCGGCATGGAGCACTCCCGACCCTAAGCCGTCACTTGTCCCTGCTCAGCGTGAACGGCCGCTTCCTTTCTGATTGGCTGGCGTTATAGCTGCACGGTGCCAAGAGGTCGCCCCAAGATTCTCAATGAGAAAATTGATGAAAAACCTCACCCGAGCGGGCTGGTTTTGCTTGCTGGGATAGTAGGCATAGAGATCGGCACTCGGCAGCGTGAAATCAGGCAGAAGGCGTTTTAAACGACCGTTGTCCAAGTATTGGGTTACATCCCATTCCGAACGAATGACGATGCCTCGACCGTCTAATGCCCACCCCTGCACAATGTCACCGTCGTTACTGGACAGCACACCGCGGATTTTGACAACTTCCGTGCGCCCGTCGTTTAGAAACCGCCAGACACCGTATGCATCATCGTTCTGCCGATGAATGATGCAGCGATGCTTTGTCAGTTCATCAAGCGATTTGGGTGTGCCGAACTTCTCAAGGTAAGCCGGCGACGCGCAGACAAAGCGTCGGTTCGACATGATGCGGCGGGCGTTGATGCGATTGTCAGGCAATTCACCGAAACGAACGGCTAGATCGAAACCCATTTCAATCAGGTCGATCGGCCGGTCCGTTACCTCCAACTGAACCTCGACATCGGGGTATTGCGCTGCAAATTTTGAAACAAGCGGTGCTATCACGGTACGTCCAAATCCTAGAGGCACATTGACTCTCAGCAAACCGCGCGGATCGCGCCGACTTTCTGCGACCACATCGTCAAGTTCCTTGAGTTCTTCAAGCAGGCGCGAGGCGTGTTGGAGGTAAAGCTCACCCTCCGCAGTCAGGCTGATTTTTCGGGTACTGCGATTGAGCAGTCGGGCGCCAATCCGTTTTTCCATTCCGGCCAATCGCATCGTGGCTGCTGGCGGTGTGATCCCTAGGGCGCGGGCCGCCGCTGAGAGGCTGCCCAACCTATTCAACAGGACAAAGAATTCGAGTTCGCCGAACTTTGCAGTTTTAAGCATAACTTAATAATAAAGTCATTTTTGACTTAAACACAAGGATGAATATTAAAAATAACCTACTGCCACTGGAGCTGAATGGTCGGCTCATTACTCGGAGACAGCCCAATGAAAATTGTTGAGATTCGCGAAAAGACCGTACCCATTAGCTCACCTATCCGGAATGCCTACATCGATTTCAGCAAGATGACGCTGAGCATCGTGGCCGTCGTCACTGACGTGATACGCGATGGCAAACCAGTCATCGGTTACGGGTTCAACTCGAATGGTCGCTACGGACAGGGAAAACTGATGCGTGAACGCTTTATTCCCCGCATCCTTGAAGCTGATCCCGAAAGTCTGATTGATGCGAGCGGAAAAAATCTCGACCCACACAAAATCTGGAATTGCATGTTCACCAATGAAAAGCCCGGCGGGCACGGTGAACGTTCAGTCGCTATCGGCACCATCGACATGGCGGTGTGGGACGCAGTAGCCAAAATCGAAGACAAACCGGTCTTCCAACTGCTGGCGGATCGCTACGGCAATGGCATTGCCAATCGCAATATCTTTGTCTATGCCGCGGGTGGTTACTACTACCCAGGACAGGATCACGAAAAACTCAAGGATGAAATGCGTAGTTACATTGACCGGGGCTATACCGTCGTCAAGAAGAAAATTGGTGGCGCATCTTTGGACGAAGATCTCCGGCGCATCGACTCGATCCTGAGCGTATTGCAAGATGGTCAGAAGTTGGCGGTTGATGCCAACGGACGCTTTGATCTGAATACGGCCATCCAATACGCCAAGGCGCTCTCGCAATACGACCTATTCTGGTACGAGGAACCGGGAGATCCGTTGGACTTTGAGTTGCAAGCCACCTTGCGCAACTATTACGACAAGCCAATGGCGACGGGTGAAGACTTGTTCTCGATGCAGGATGCCCGAAATCTGATTCGCTACGGCGGTATGAGATCAGACCGTGACTGGCTGCAATTCGACTGCGCGTTGAGCTATGGGTTGGTTGAATATTTGCGGACGCTCGATATGCTCAAACAACATGGCTGGTCCGCCAGTCGCTGTATCCCGCACGGCGGGCATCAAATGTCGCTCAACATTGCCGCTGGCCTTGGATTGGGGGGCAACGAATCCTACCCGGACCTTTTCCAGCCTTATGGCGGATTCCCGGATGGGGTGAAAGTTGAAAACGGTTACGTCACGCTACCCGAGTTGCCTGGTATCGGCTTTGAGGGTAAAGCGGATTTGATTTGTGAGATGTGGAGACTCGTCGCGTAATGCTGAGGGATGCTGCATTTCATTCGCAATGCCGCATCCAATTTCCACTAAACATTTCTGACGCCCCCAACTTCTCAGGTCTTGCGGCAGGCAGTTAGTTAGTCTGGAAAGCAGTCACTCGCTGGCTATCTAGACATCTTGATTGAACTTCCGCTTCTGGCCGGGTCGCGCCAAATCGCGCTACAGTTTGCTCGCCGTAAACCAGCCGTTCAGGCTCCGAGAGGCCTCAAGATTTCGACGGCACATCGGACGGCAGGTCAGGGCAAGTTGCGTGCGGTCACCAAGGTCTGCTTCGTAGAGATCAAACTCGCAGAACTTGGAGTTCGGTGACCGGCTGCTATGGAGAAAGCCGAATGCCCGGAGTGGGCAGGAGCGGATGTAGTCAGGGGGCGACGGGAAAGACCGCTTCCTGGCCGGAAGTACCGATTCGCTGATGGCCCCGGTACCAGACACTCGGCCGCCGACCGTGTGAAAAGCGACCGGCACGAGAATGCCGGCCGCCGCGTTGGGTCAGATTTCAGTCTGTTCCGAAATCTCCAGCGCATCGTCGACTTCGATACCCAAGTACCGGACTGTGCTCTCCAGCTTGGAATGCCCGAGCAGCAATTGAACGGCGCGCAGATTCTTGGTTCTGCGATAGATCAGCGTCGCCTTGGTGCGGCGCATGGAATGAGTGCCATAGGCCGCTGGATCCAGTCCGATCGCCTTGACCCATCGGCGTACCACCCGCGCGTACTGGCGTGTCGACACGTGCGGCGAGGCGCTCAGCCGGCTCGGAAACAGATAATCGTCCGCCTTCAACTTGGCCTTGGCGATCCAGGCGGCGACAGCCTCGCGGGTCGGCTCGGTCAGTTCGAACTGAACCGGCCGCTGCGTCTTGCGTTGCATGACCATGGCCCGCGTGAGCATCTGATTGCCATGGGTGACATCGCGTACGCGCAGATTGACCAGGTCGCAGCCACGCAACTTGCTGTCGATCGCAAGATTGAACAGCGCAAGGTCGCGGATGCGCTTGCCCACCTGGAGATGGATGCGGATCGCCCAGATTTCCTTCAGCTTCAGTGGAGACTTCTGGCCGATCAGCTTGCCTTTGTTCCAGGGCATACGGGATTGTGCGTTTTCCATTTCAGGCTCCTTCGTGGTTGAATGGAGTCTGCATGCTGCGCCGGCGCGACGACCGCGCGGCCGGCCAACACGAACAGTGC
>DAIDAU010000366.1 GCA_027310465.1 Rhodocyclaceae bacterium | reverse complement strand
TCCTTGATGCGGCCGTCGAAGTGCTGGGCGATGGCGCGCAAGCTTTCGGCGATCTTGGTCGGACCGAAGAAGTTGTATTCGAGCCAGGGAATGCCGTACTTTTCTTCCATGTGCCGGCTGATGTAGTTCATCGAGCGGTAGCAGTGGAGCAGGTTGAGCTTGACGTTCGGCGTGTTCTCCATCTCCGCCAGCGTGCCGTCGCCGGACCACTGCGCGACCACGCGCAGGCCCATCTCCTCGAGCAGAATGCGCGAGGCCCAGGCGTCGCCGCCGATGTTGTAGTCGCCGAGGATCGCCACGTCGTAGGGCGTCTTCTCGAAGGGCTGGTTGTCGCGGTTGGAAAGGATCCAGTCCCGCACCGAATCGTTCGCGATGTGGTGCCCGAGCGACTGCGACACGCCGCGGAAGCCTTCGCAGCGCACCGGCACGATCGGCTTGCCGATCTCGGCCGACATCTTCTTCGACACCGCCTCGATGTCGTCGCCGATCAGGCCGACCGGACATTCGGACTGCACCGAGATGCCCTTGTTGAGCGGGAACAGCTGCTCGACTTCGCTGATCAGCTTGGCGAGCTTCTTGTCGCCGCCGAAGACGATGTCCTTCTCCTGGAAGTCGGACGTGAAGTTGATTTCGGAGAAGGTGTCGACGCCGGTGGTGCCGACGTAGTAGTTGCGGCGGCCGCCGCGCGCGTACTGGCCGCAGCCGATGGGGCCGTGGGAGATCGAGATCATGTCCTTGATCGGGCCCCACACCACGCCCTTCGAGCCGGCATAGGCGCAGCCGCGCATGGTCATCACGCCGGGCAGCGACTTGCGGTTGGAGGTGATGCACTTCTTCGACGACTCGAGCGACTTGTCGTTCACCATCAGGTGCTTGGCGCGGTCCTTCTTCGCCTTCTCGGGATAGACCTCCAGCACCTCCTCGATGAGGGCCTGGGTTTCTTCGCGGGTCAATGCTGACATCGTGATTCTCCTTAGGCGGCGGCGTGGACTTCGATGGTCTTGGCCTTGCCGACGATGGTCTCGTCCTCGACTTCCATGATCCCGAACTCCATCAGCAGGTCTTCCAGCTCTTCCATTTCGAGCGGCGTCGGGATGACGAACTTCTTGTTGTCGACGATCTTCTTCGCCAGCGCGCGGTACTCGTCCGCCTGCTTGGCCTTCGGGTCGTACTCGATCACCGTCATGCGGCGGATCTCGGCGTGCTGCACGACGTTGTCGCGCGGCACGAAGTGGATCATCTGCGTGCCAAGCTTCTCGGCCAGCGCGATGATGAGTTCGTCTTCGCGGTCGGTGTTGCGCGAGTTGCAGATCAGGCCGGCCAGGCGCACGCCGCCGGAGTTGGCGTACTTCACGATGCCCTTGGAGATGTTGTTCGCCGCGTACATGGCCATCATCTCCCCGGAGCAGACGATGTAGATTTCCTGCGCCTTGTTCTCGCGGATCGGCATCGCGAAGCCGCCGCACACCACGTCGCCGAGGACGTCGTAGAACACGAAGTCGAGGTCCTCGTCGTAGGCACCCTCTTCCTCGAGGAAGTTGATCGCGGTGATGACGCCGCGGCCGGCGCAGCCCACGCCGGGCTCAGGTCCGCCGGACTCGACGCACTTGACGCCGCCGTAGCCGATCGAGAGCACGTCCTCGAGTTCGAGGTCTTCGACCGAGCCGGCTTCCGCCGCGAGGTGCATGACGGTCGTCTGCGCCTTGCTGTGCAGGATGAGTCGGGTCGAATCGGCCTTCGGATCGCAGCCGACGATCATCACCTTCTTGCCGGCCTCGGCGAGCGCCGAGACGAGGTTTTGCGTGGTGGTAGACTTGCCGATGCCGCCCTTGCCATAGATGGCGCATTGACGCAATTTAGCCATGGTGCAATCTCCTTGTTGAAGTCTGTCGGGTGCTGGGCAAATCCCTGGTTCCCTGCCCCTGCATCGCAAGCCGCATGCCACCGCATAGCAAATCGGATAACGCGCTGAAATGAATGGGCTAATCGCGAAGGCAGACGACGCGGCGCAGCGCGACACAGACGCATCGCTTTGTAGCAATCGCGACAAAGCCGGCCCGAGCCTGCCCGCCTACGCGCGGCTGCCGATCAATCGCTGCAACCTCCCCGCCGTCATCCTCGGCAGCCTGAGCTTCCAGCGCCATCCCACCGCGCTCGCGCTCGACGGCGTCGCCGAACTGCACCGCGATCTCTTCGAGATGCTCGACCGCACCGAGAGCCCCGAGGAAGCGACGCAACTCTTCCGCGACTACATCGCCGCGCACTTCCGCCTCGACAACCTCGAAGACGCCGGACTCGACGACAGCACGACGAAGCGCGCCAAGGCCAATTGGATACGCACGCTGCGCGGCTGGAGCTTCGATTCCGACGGCCGCGAAGGCGCCGCGCTCAAGGGCTGGGTCGAATCCCGCTTCGGCCTGGTGCCGCGCTTCCACGGCGAGCCGCTGCGCGACTTCACCGGCACAGCCTGGCGGCGCTACGAGGAAATGCGCGCCGCGGGCCTCTACGGCACCAACGCGCTCGAAGCGCAACTCGACCTGCTCTACGCCTACTGCCAATACGACCTCCAGCGCCGCGGCGCGCCCGACAAGCTGACGCTCTACCGCGGCATCAACCGCATCGGCGAACACGAAGTGCTCGCCGGCGAGGGAAGGCAGCAGGTCGTGCTGTTCAACAACCTCACGTCATTCACCGCCAACCGCGAGCGCGCGGGGGAGTTCGGCGATTACATCCTCGAAGCCGAAGTCCCGGCGGCCAAGGTGTTCTTCCGCAGCGGGCTGCTGCCGGGAGTGCTGAAGGGGGAGGACGAGCAGTTGGTGATTGGCGGCGCGTATGAGGTGGCGATTCGGACGTTGTAGCAGCCCCACCGCGACGCGCACGACAGGCCGGGCCGTTGCCTCATGCGCTCCCGCCCCTGCGGGGTTCCCGCGCCGCCGAGCCGCCAGCCGGCCGGGCTCGCAAACTTGCGCTACGCGCTTCGGACAGCGAGCCCGGACATCCCCGGCCGTCGCCCCGTCGACGCGGCGGTCGCAAAATCGGCAACAGCCCGGCCTATCGCGCACGCCGCTACCGTCAAGTGTGCTCAAATCGCCGCATGCACATTTGGGTCGACGCCGATGCCTGCCCGGCAGTCATCAAGGAAATCCTCTTTCGGGCCGCCGACCGCGCGCAAGTCCCGCTCACGCTGATCGCCAACCAGATGCTGCGCGTCCCGCCCTCGCCCTGGATACGCGCGCTGCAAGTCCCAGCCGGATTCGACGTCGCCGACCAGCGCATCGCCCAGGAAGCCCAAGCCGGCGACCTCGTCATCACCGCCGACGTCCCGCTGGCGGCACAAGCCATCGCCAAAGGCGCCCACGTCCTCGACCCGCGCGGCGAACTCCTCGACGCCGCCAACATCCAGGAACGCCTCACCCTGCGCAACTTCATGGAAACCCTGCGCAGCAGCGGCGTGAATACCGGCGGCCCGGCGAGTTTCTCCGCCTCAGACAGGCAGGCGTTTGCGAATCGGTTGGATGGGTTGCTGCTGAAGCCGAAGCGCCGCACTGATTAGCGACGCCTGTTTCACCCCACCTCGGCGAACCATGAGCGGGAGCTTCATGGACCCCGATTTATCCTGCGCTTATTCTGCATTTGTTCGTTCTTATCCTGCATTCGTGGCGCCGACACGCCGACGACTCTCCGTCGGCCGGCAACATGCCCGATGCCTCGGCGTTTTGCAGTTCCTGCTCGATCTCCGCCACGGTGGGCAATTGCGCCCGCACTTCCAGCGGGATATCGCGGGTGATGTAGGAACTGACCCCCATCGGCTTCTGGATATCGCGCATTGCGTATTCGACATCCAGTTTGTCCTTGGCCTTGCAGAGAATCAAGCCGATCGTCGGCTGATCGCCTTCCGAGCGCAGGCATGGCGAACCGGCTCGTGCGCGAAAAGCCCGCCATGCCAGGGTAAGCACGCTGCAAATCCCTCGCCATCTGCTCCACCACTGCCGTCCCCCAGCCCCTTTCCCGCTGCAAGACGCTCAGGGTTCGCCCGATATTGACCTGCCCTCACGTCCCTACGAGCTCTTCGCTCGGATATGATTCTGCGATTGAAATGACCTGCGTACGGCCACAACAACGATTCTCTCGCGCCCATACCAGGCAGCGGGGAAATGGAGCCCTTCGTCATGCGCCTTCTGCATTATCTTGAGATCGAAAACTTCAAGCGCTTCGGCAAGAAACAGCGCATTGAACTCGATCATCCAGCAGTTCTTATCGGCCCTAACAACTGTGGCAAGACGAGCGCCATCCAGGCGCTAGCCTTATGGTCTCAAGCGGTCAAGACTTGGTACGACGTCCGTAGGGACTCATCGGCAAAGGAACGCACGGCGACCGGCCTGAACCGCTTGAATATAGTCGCCGTCCCGGTTCAGCGTACACGCTTCTTTTGGCACAACACTCGGGTACAGCATGTTCCGCTGACCATCACCGTCGGAATCGAATTCAAAGGGGAGGTCGTGCCCCTTACGATGAAGTTTAGTCATCGTGGCGACGAACTGGTCTATTGCACACCCGACGAAGACGGGATGCGAAATCTGGACCTCGTGAGTCATGCCGCTGCCATCAGCGTCGAACTGCTTTATCCGATGTCTGGTTTGGAAACCGAGGAGCCCATTCTCCAGCCTGGCCGCATCGACGTGCTATTGGGGCAGGGCCAGACGGCCCAAGTGTTGCGCAACTTATGCCTGATGGTGGCAAAAAATGCGCCAGCGGATTGGAAGCGCATCGCGCAATTGATGCACCGCCTGTTCCATGTCGATTTGGGGGAGCCAAAGGAAACCACGCGCGGCGCGATCGAAATGCGCTACCAGCAGCCGAGCGTCAAGGACGCGCTTGACGTATCGTCTTCGGGACGCGGGTTCCAGCAGATGTTGTTGATCTTCGCCTACCTCTATTCGCACAAGCGCAGCGTGCTTCTGGTTGATGAGCCGGATGCCCATCTTGAAATTCTGCGGCAAAAGCAAGTGTATGTACTGCTGCGGGATATCGCTTCCGAAAATCAGTCGCAAGTCGTGATGGTCACGCATTCCGAAGTAATTCTGGACGAAGCCCTGGATAACAACCTGACGCTGCTGCTAGAGGGCGAAACCGACGACCTGGCGCGTAGGCCGGAAATTCGCAATAGCCTCAAACATTTCGGAGCCGCGCACTATGTCAAGGCCCGCGAACGCGGCTATGTGCTTTATGTGGAGGGCGGAACCGATGTCGACATGCTCCGCGCCCTAGCGGCACGACTTGACCATCCCGTGGCGAGACTTTGGGACGAAAGGATCAACTCCTTCTACGTACAAAACAACTACCCAGACAAATCATTGGAAAGCGAGCTGGAGCGCGTGGAAGGCGGGTTTGGCATTACACCGAGAGATCACTTCAATGGGCTGCGGGACTTGTTGCCGGAGTTGAGAGGCCTAGCCATTCTCGATAATGATGGCAAGGGTCGCCAAGGTGCTGTCGAGGGGGCTTTGACACTGTCTTATTGGCGACGCTATGAGGCGGAGAACTACTTCGTTACTCCGGATGTTTTGCGTCGATACGCCCTAAGCCAACTTGCCGCCATGGAGTTGTTCGGGGGATTCAAAGAAGAGATCGAAGAGGTTCTTGATGCGCTAATCGAAGAGCAAGTCTTCGAATCTGTCGAGGCAGATTTTCAAGCGTGGAAGAACTCCCCCGTCGAGGCCGCCCGCATTGTTTGGGAAGCAAAGACGGAACGTCTGAAATTGAGTTCCATTGCGGAAGAATTCTTCCGGCGCTTGGCCGCTCGTATCGGCGGTCAAATGCTGCTCAAGAAAGGCGAGTTGCATCAATTGGTGGCCTTGGTCGATCCCAGCACGATTCCATCCGAGGTGACAGAGAAGCTAGATCTGTTGAACACGTTGTTTCGATCCGCCAAGCCTCCCGAAGAGGTCGAACCGGCTGACAGCGCCGATTCTGATTCCCCGTAGCGCAACTCCTCGCTCAGATATTTTTCCGGCTTACTTCTTGCACTTGTCTCCCCTAAAAAGGAGACAGGTATGCTTCCCGACAATTTTCCCCAGCAGGTGACGCTCGGTATTCGTTCCGGCGACATCGTTCCCTACCTCGGCCCCGGCGTGCTGGCCGATGTGCGCCATGCCGAGACCGGCGCGACTATGCCGGCGACGAGCGACGAACTGATCCTCGCCATGAACGGCGGCAAGCCAATGGCGCCGAAGCTCATGTACGAATTCCCGCGCGCGGCGATGAACGTCGAACTCAAGCGCGGGCGCGCGGCGGTGACGCGCTTTCTCGATGCGACCTACTCCGCGCCGTGGACGCGCAGCGCGGCGCACGAGTGGCTGAAGGGCGTCGCGCCGGCCTACGTGATCGACATCAACCGAGACACGCAAGTGCTCGATTCCTACGCCGGCGTGCCGCACGTGCTGATCCTCGGCTGCGCGCGCATCGGCGGCACCGACTTCCGCTTCAAGCTCTACGCGCACGACGGCGCGCAGTACACGGCCATCGCGCCCGAGCAGGCGCCGCAAGGGCTGCCGGTGCTGTTCAAGCCGATGGGCGCGCCGCGGCCGCAGTCGTCGTACATCGCCTCGGACGCCGACTATGTCGACTACATCACGGAACTGATGGGCGGCTTCGCGGTGCCGGCCTTCGTCAAGCATCTGCGGCGCGAGAAGCGCTACCTCTTCCTCGGCATGCGCTTCACGCGCGACAGCGAGCGCATGGTCATGTCCGACCTCATCTACGGGTCGGCGTCGCCGACCGGCTGGGCGCTGATCGAGCGGCCCACCGACAAGGAGCGGCGCTTTCTCGGCAAGCTGGGCATCGAGATCGTGGAGGCGGGGATTGCGGAATGGCTGGCGGCGACGGAAACCAGAGCGTCACCGCAGCTTAGGTTCGGCGAGTGACGCGCTACTCCACAGGATTCGGCAGCGCGAAATAGAACGTGGCACCGTCATTGACCTCGCCCTCCGCCCACACTCGTCCGCCGTGCCGGGTGACGATGCGCTTGACGATGGCGAGTCCGATCCCGGTACCTTCGAATTCGCTGGCGCGATGCAGGCGCTGGAATACGCCGAACAGCTTGTCGGCATACCGCATGTCGAAGCCGACGCCGTTGTCCCTGACGTAGTACACCGCTTCATCGCCGTCCAGCGACCCGCCCACCTTGATCCTGGCATTCTCCTTGACGCGGCTGTACTTGATCGCGTTCGACAGCAAATTGACGAAGACCTGGCGCAGCATGGCGCTGTCTCCGCGGATACGGGGAAGCGGGTCGATATCCAGTGCCACATGGCCGCCTGCAATCGCCGGCGACAGTTCTTCGAACACTTCGCGCGCCAGCTTCTCCATGTCGACGTCGGAACAGGTCAATTCACCCCGGCCGGTCCGCGAGAAGCTCAAGAGGTCGTCGATCAGGCTTTCCATCCGGCTCGTGTTGTCCTGCACCGCGTTGAGCAGCCGTTTGCCTTCATCGTCCAGTTTGCCGGCGTAGTCGTCCAGCAGAATGCGGGAGAACCCGCCTATGGCGCGCAATGGCGCACGCAAGTCGTGCGAGACCGAATAGGAAAATGCTTCGAGCTCTCTGTTGGCCTGTTCGAGGTCGGCGGTACGGTCGACCACCCGCTGTTCGAGTTCCTGGTTGAGCTTGCGATCATGTTCGTCCGCGCGCCTGCGCTCGAGCTCGGCGGCGGCACGCGTGGCCACCAGTTGCAGCAGGTGCGTGACCGGCGCATCGTCGGGAAGCGGCTTGGTGCCCATCACGGCGATCAGGCCGATGGGAAGGCCCGTCGAATCCCACAGAGGGATGCCGATATAACTTTCCGCGCCCATTCCCGGCAACAGGGCATCTTCGGGAAACAGCTGCTGAATGCTGTGCGGATAGACACAAAGCCGCCGCCCCATCACGTTCTCGCACGGCGTCCCTTTGAGCGCGTAGCGCAAGTTCGGCACGATTCCGCCTTTGGCATACAAGGCCACCGTTTCCGCCATGCCCGGATCTTCGTCTATCCGGTCTATGAGGGCGTAATCCATATCGAGTTTTTCGCCAAGGAACTGTGCCAGCGCGTCGAAGAAGTTTTCCCCGCCGCTCTGCCAGCCGCGTTGAGCGACGAACAACAAGGCCTCATCGACGCGCTGACGTTCCATCTTGGCGCGCAAGACCCGGATGCAAAACGCAATGTGGCTCGCCAGATCTTCCAGCAGCCGTCTTTCGTCCGGCGTGAAGAAATCGGGTTCGGTCGAGTAGACGACGAGAATGCCGAAGGTGTGTGCGCTTTCATTCTTGAGCGGCAGCGATATGCAGGAACGATAGCCGCGCTGCAACGCACTCTCGCGCCAAGGAGCCGCCAAGGGGTCGTTGGCGAAATCCTGGATGCAGACGCTCTCGCCGTGGCGGACGGCCGTGCCGCCGGGGCCGCGTCCCCGCTCGGTATCGGCCCAGCTGATTCGTGCCTGCTCCAGATATCCGTCCTCGACGCCAGCCCAGGCGACAGGGCGTATGGTGCGGGCATCGTCGTGTTCGGCATATCCGACCCAAGCCATGCGGTAGCCGGCGTCGTCGCAGATGGTGCGGCAGACACCCTCGAGCAGCGATCGTTCGTCGTCCGCCCGCGTCAGAACCGCATTGCAGTTGCTGATCGTGCGCAGCTCCCGATTCTGCCGCCTCAGTGCATCGATGTTGTCAATGTTCGGCATCACGACCGTAAAGCATTCTCCCCGACCCCGCTCCAATCTAGGTCTTTAGGCATAGATGGTCAAGCCTGCTCCCTCGCCCGACGCGACCAGCTGACGCGCCTGCGTGACGCAGGCGTCGCGGATCGCCGGATCCAGCGCCCGCAGCCACCTGGCGGGCAGCGCCTCGCGGCCGTAGATCGCGCCGGCCAGCATGCCGGCGATGGCGCCGGTGGTGTCAGCGTCGCCGCCGCGGTTCACCACGTCGACCAGGCATTCCTCGAAGCTGCCCGAGTCGAGCAGCGCCTGCAGCACGGCCTGCATCGTCTCGACCACCCAGCCGCTCGGATTCTCGCGGCGGCGCGGGCGGAAGGCGAAGGCCCGATGCGTTTCGACGAAGGGCTTGATGCGTTCGCGATAGACGTCGCGCAGGCTGCTGCCCCGCACGGCATCCTGCACCGCGAGCGCGAGAAATTCGGCGGCAGCGTCGGAAGTGGGATTGTTGTGGGT
>DAIDAU010000360.1 GCA_027310465.1 Rhodocyclaceae bacterium | reverse complement strand
CCGGAGACGGCTCGCTGAGATCGAAGTCGAAATCCAGCGCGTTCGAGTCCGCGGCGGGAGCCGCGGCCGGCGCTTGCGCGGGCGCTTCCGCCGCTGCCGGCGGCGCAGCCGGCATGTCGAGTTCGAAATCGAGCCCTGCGGCTTCGGGCTCCGCCGCGTGCGCGGCCGCTTCGGCCTCCGGCGCGGAGCCGAGATCGAAGTCCAGGCTCGTGCTTTCTTCGGCGGCCGGCGCCGGCTGCGCCGCGGTCGGCGCCTCCGCTTCGGGCGCGGCGCCGAGGTCGAGATCGAAGTCGAGACTCGCCGGAAGTTCCTCGGCGGGCGCGGCGTGCTGCACAGCCGGCGGCGGCGCGGGCTGCAGCGCCGGCGCTGCGGCGGCGGGCTTCAGGACCGCGGACGATGTGACGATCGTCGAGGTCATGTCGAGGCCTTCGGGTTCCGCTGCCGGAGCAGCCGCCGCGCTGCCGCCGTAGAGCGGATTCGTCGGATCGATCGAGCGGCCGAGCAGTTGCGCCCTCTCCCAATCCGTGCCGGCGCCGCCGGTCAGGCCGTAGAGCTCGCGCGCCACGGACTCGAAGGATGCGATGTCCTTGCGCGCGGCATAGATCTCGAGCAGCTTGACGTGGATCGCCGTCCGCGTGGGATCGGTCTTGAGCGCCTCGAGCAGGATTTCCTCGGCCTGGGTGTCGCGGCCGTAGGCGATATAGACGTCGGCTTCGGCGACCGGGTCGACGCCCTCGTCGCCTTCCGCATCGGGCTGCTGGCTGAAGTCGGTCGGCAGCGCCGCGCCGGTGTCCACCGTCGTTCCTGCGGCGGTTCCGAACACGGAGCTCGACGGGGCCGCACCGAGGGCTTCGGCCGCGGCCGCCTCGCGCTTCCTGCGCCACGCGTTGTAGCCGAGATAGCCGAGCAGCAGCGCGACGATCGCGCCGCCGCCGAAGACGATCTCGGGATGCTCTTCCATGAAGCTCGGCGGCGGCGGAGGCGGAGCGAGCGGCTTGGGCGCGGGCTTCGCGGCCGGCATGGGCGCTTCGGCGGGCTTCGGCGCCTCGACGGGTTTCGCCGGAACCGCCAGCGCGGGCTTCGGCAGCTCTGCCGGCTTGGCCGGCGCGGGCGCTTCGGGCTTCGCGCCGCCCTTCATCTCGGAGAGCTTCTTCAGGTCGGCGATGTTCTTTTCGAGCGCCGCGATGCGCTCGTTGGCTTCCTTGATTTCCTTGTCGCGCGCGATCAGGTCTGCCTCGGACGCGCCCTTGCCGCCCTTGGCGCCTTTGCCGGCCTCGGTGCGCGAGACCTCGAGCTTGTCCTTGCCGGCGGCCGGCGGCGCCTTCTCTTCGACCTTCGGCGTGATCTTGCCCGCCACCGCCTGCTTGGGAGCTTCCTCCTTCGCCGCTCCGGCCGCCACGGCCGCAGCGAGCTTCTTGCGGTAGGCGTTGAAATCCGCCGCTTGCGCGACGACCATCTTGCGCGCTTCGGCGGGCTCGACGGCCGCGATGGCCTCGCTGTCCGGGATCTTCAGGATCTTGCCGGCGCGCAGGCGGTTCATGTTGCCGCCGTCGAAAACATCCTTGTTGCTGAGGAACAGGGCAGCGAGCATCTGGTCGAGGTTGACGTCGGCCGGCTTGATTTCGCCGGCGATCTTCCCCAGCGTATCGCCCTTGACGACCTCGCGCGTGGCGCCCGCCGCGGCCGGCTGCGTGGCGCCCGCCGCGGCCGGCTGCGCGGCGCTCGGCGCGGGCGCCGCTGCTTGCGGCTGCCCGGCGGGAGCGGCGGCTGCCGGAGCCTGCGCACCCGGCGCCGTCGCGGCCGGCGGCACCGCCGGTGCCACGGTTTCCCGTCGGACCTCGGGCACCGCCGCGGGCGCGGGCGTCTCCGCGCGCTTCACGATTTCGGGCGGATCGAGCAGGAAGGTGTATTCGCGCACCAGGCGTCCCGACGCCCAGTTCATTTCCACCAGCACGTCAACGAAGGGCTCGTTGAACGGGCGGTCGGAAGAGGCGACGATGAAGACCTGGCCGTTCGGACGCTTGTCCACCGCGAAGCGGAGGCCGGACAGCGCCGGCACGTATTCGATTCCGGCGTTCTTGAAGGCGTCGGGCGAGGCCAGGCGTGCGGAGAGCGACGACAATTCGTCGCGATTCGCCGTCACCTCGATTTCCGCGCGCAGCGGCTGTCCGAGCGCGGAATTCACCGTCAGGCGCCCGAGGCCCGCGGCATGCGCGCCAAGCGGAATGAGCGCCAGTGCCGTGGCCAGCACGGACAGCTTGAAGGGTTTTCGATTGTCGGTTTTCCGCACGGCGCCTCCCCGAGGGGATATGAAATTCCGGTAATTAAAATAACATCATGGCCTTAAGGCCGCAAGCTAAACCTCTAACTCATCAGGTCATTCGACCAGGATGCGCAACATCCGGCGCAGCGGCTCGGCGGCTCCCCAGAGCAACTGGTCCCCGACGGTGAACGCCGACAGATACTCGCTGCCCATGTTGAGCTTGCGCAGGCGCCCGACCGGCGTCGCCAGCGTTCCCGTCACGGCCGCCGGGCTCAACTCGCGCATCGATGCTTCGCGCGTATTCGGGATCACCTTCGCCCAGGGATTGTGTGCCGCCAGCAGGCCCTCGATTTCCGCCAGCGGCACGTCCTTCTTCAGCTTGATGGTGAGCGCCTGCGAGTGGCAGCGCATGGCGCCGATGCGCACGCAGATGCCGTCCACCGGGACCGGCCGCTGCTCCCGGCCGAGAATCTTGTTGGTTTCCGCCGGCCCCTTCCATTCCTCGCGGCTCTGGCCGTTGCCGAGATCCTTGTCGATCCAGGGGATCAGGGAGCCGGCCAGCGGCACGCCGAAGCTCGCGGTCGGGAAGGATTCGTCGCGCAGCACGCCGGCGACCTCGCGGTCGATGTCGAGGATGGCCGACGCCGGATCGTCGAGCAGGCTCTTGGCGACGCGATGCGCCTCGCCCATCTGCTGCAGCAGCTCGCGCATGTTCTGCGCGCCGGCGCCGGAGGCGGCCTGGTAGGTCATCGAAGTCATCCACTCGATGAGATCGGCCTCGAACAGGCCGCCGAGCGCCATCAGCATCAGCGACACCGTGCAGTTGCCGCCGATCCAGTTGTTGCCGCCGCGCGCCAGGCTGTCCTTGATGACGTGCAGGTTGACGGGATCGAGGATGATCACCGCGTCGTCCTTCATGCGCAGCGCCGACGCGGCATCGATCCAGTGCCCCTTCCATCCCGCGGCGCGCAGCTTGGGGAAGACCTCGTTGGTGTAGTCGCCGCCCTGGCAGGTGATGACGATGTCCATCGCCTTGAGTTCGGCGACCGAGCTGCCGTCCTTGAGCGGCGCGCCGCCGCTCTCCGCCGGGCCCTTGCCGCCGGGGTTCGAGGTGCTGAAGAACACCGGCTCGATCAGTGCGAAATCGTTCTCTTCCCGCATGCGCTGCATGAGTACTGAGCCCACCAT
>DAIDAU010000471.1 GCA_027310465.1 Rhodocyclaceae bacterium | reverse complement strand
CTGCATACCTGCATCGGCTACTCCGACGAGCGCATCGAGGTCTTCCTCGCCCACGGACTCACCTTCATCGGCCATGAGCGCGACCACGGCGAGATCCTCGAGGTGATGGAATTGACGCTCAACGACGCGCTGCTGGCCGTGCGCGACGGTGAGATCACCGACGGCAAGACCGTCGCGTGCCTGCTGTGGGCCGACAAGATCTTCAGCGGCGCCTGGCCCGTTCCCGAGTGAAGCCAGGGGAAAACAGATGACGATGGACGGAACGACGACCGGGCGCGGCGTGGAAGTCGAAGTCGACGAGAATTACCGGCTGCAGGCGCTGGCCATCATCTCTGAAGTGTCGGCGAGCCTCGCCGACGAGGACGACGTCGAGGAGATGCTCGGGCGCTTCCTCGGCACCATGATCAAGCTGGCCCATGCCGACGCCGGCGCGGTCCGCGTGCTGACCTCGGACCGCAAGCACCTGCGCCTGGTCGGCGCGCGCGGCCTGCCGGCGGACCTGGTCGAGCGCGAGCGCCTGGTGCCCGTCGACTGCGGCTTGTGCGGCAGCGCCATCCGCGACGACCGCACGCACTACGAGATCGATCTCCAGGCCTGCGCGACGCGCATGCACCACGACTACTTCTCGCACGGCTGTTCGGCGATGGTGGTGGTTCCGCTGCAGCACGCCGGCCAATTGCAGGGCACCTACAACCTGTTCCTGCCCGAGTGCTTCGAGCTGCCGGAGGAGGTCGTCCTGCTGTTCCGCTCGATCGGCGAGCATCTCGGCATGGCGCTGGAGAACGCGCGCCTCAAGCGCGAGAACCTGCGCATCACGCTGATGAACGAGCGCCAGATGATGGCGGCCGAAGTGCACGACTCGCTGGCGCAGTCGCTCGCCTACATGAAGATGCGCCTGTCGCTGCTGCAGGATGCGCTCGCCGACGGCGAGAACGAGCGGGCGGGCAAGTACACCGGCGACGTGCGCCAGGCGCTCGACGAGGCCTATACGCAGCTGCGCTCGCTGCTGGCGCAGTTCCGCAACCGCATGGACCCGATGGGACTGCTGCACGCGCTCAAGGGGCTGGCCGACGGTTTCGAGGGCCGTACCGGCATCGCCCTCCATTTCCATAACCGCATCGCCGATCTGCGGCTTTCCGTGGATCAGGAAGCCCAGGTGTTCTACATCGTCCAGGAAGCGCTGGCCAACGTCGCGCGCCACTCGGGCGCGACGCAGGCGCGCCTGCTCATCGAAGGCGACGGCGACTACTATGTCGCGACCGTGGAGGACAACGGCAAGGGCGGACAGGGGTTCTTCGCGATCGCCAACAAGACCGGCGGGTTCGACGAGCATCCCCAGCTGCGCGACCACTTCGGGCTCTCCATCATGCGCGAGCGCGCGCGCAAGATCGGCGGCCGCATCGAGGTCGCCAACCTGCCGCAGGGCGGCTTCCGCGTGCGATTGATGTTTCCTGCAATGCCGATACGGGCCACCCAATGAGCGAAGAAATCAAGGTCCTGCTGGTCGACGACCACACGCTGTTCCGCAAGGGGCTGGCAGAGCTGCTCGAGCAGCGCGGCGAGATCCGCGTCGCCGGCATCGCCGGCAGCGAAGACGATGCGCTGCGCCTGCTCGAGGAAACCCGGCCGGATGTCGTCATCACCGACCTCAACATGCCGCCGGCCGGCGGCATCGCGCTGCTGCGCCGCATCCGGGCGAAGGACTGGCGCGGGCCGGTGCTGATCCTCACGGTCTCGGACGCCGAAGACGATCTCGCCGACGCGATGCGCGCGGGCGCACAGGGCTATCTCCTCAAGGACATGGAACCCGAGGACGTCGTCGATGCCGTGCAGCGCGCCGTGCGCGGCGAGACGGTGGTGGCGCCGTCGATGACGCTCAAGCTGGTGAACCTGCTGCAGGGAGGCGGCGCCGCGGCGGGAAACAAGGCCGATGCCTTGAAGCAGCTGACGGCGCGCGAACGCGAGATCCTCGACTACCTCGCGCAAGGCATGTCGAACAAGGCGATCGCGCGCGATCTCGACATCAGCCACGATACCGTCAAGCTTCACGTCCGTCATATCTTGGCCAAGCTCAACCTGACCTCGCGCGTCGAGGCCGCTGTCTTCGCCGTGGAGCACGGCCGGCGCAGCTAGCTAGCCGCGGCGCCGGCCGCTAAAGTTTCCTGTCGTGCCGCCGTTGATTTCCCTGTCGTAACGGCTGCTCCAAGGGGAAACATGGTCGTCGTCAACCGCTGCCGCACCACCGCCATCGTGATCCGCAACGACGGCGCCAAAGTCACCCTCGTGCCGATGAAAAGCGGCAAGCTCTCCGCCAAGACCCTGTCGTTCGCCGAGTTCCGCAAGGAATGGCAGGAGACGGGGTATGCGCTGGCCCTGGCGCTCACCACCTTCCTTGCCCATGTCATGAAGTGCGGCGCTTCGCTGGAGGCCGCCAAGGGCCTCGAGAAGCTCGCCGCGCGCGACCGCTTCGTCGTCGCCAGCCTGTTCTGAACCCTGCCTCGCCGCTCAGCGCTCGATGGCGAGCGTGATGCGCGCCTTCTTGCTCTGCGCCTCGGCCTTGTTCATGGCCGTGGTCTGCCGCCCGAAGGCCTCGCGTTCGGCGCGTCCCTGCTTGGTCGCCTGGATGCTCTTGATGCAGCGCCAGCGCTTGCCTCCCTTGGTTTCGATTTGACGCATTTCTGCCTTGGGATGATGAGTCCCGCAGTGGTAGCAATAGGCGGTGTCGGACATGGGAATACGGGATGCAGGAAGGCCAGGGAATCGCCGGGCGCATGGCTGAAGGAGTGGCGTGTTGCCGCTGCCCGGTGCAGTCGGAATTATACACGAGCCCCGTTTTGCTCGGCCCGGCGGCTTTCCTGACGCCTTCTGCCATGAATATCGGTACAAGGCGATTGACTAATATGTCGCGCCCATGCTTCGGC
>DAIDAU010000306.1 GCA_027310465.1 Rhodocyclaceae bacterium | reverse complement strand
ACCGCAGTCCAGCGCATGAAGCTGGGGAACGCAGGCATCGGTCCGCGTCATATGGACGTGCTCGAGTTCGTGCGTGCCAACCCGGCTGCGAGCCACGCAGGCATCGGAACCGCCCTTGCGATGGCGGAAAGTGACGTCAAGGCGCACCTGACCTTGGCGTCGCTCGTTCTCGGACTGCCGACGCCGATGCAACTCGCGCACGCGGTGAACTGCGGCGCCTTTGCTGATGGACCGGGAGAAGTCGCAAAGGCGCCGGAGATGATTCAGTAAGAGGAGGGTGCGTACGAATTCGCACAGCCTACGACGGCTAGTCGGACCGGCTAAGCCGCCGCTTGTTCCCTACGATAAACGCTTTCGACAAACGACTTGCATGGAAACAACCCGCGAATATAGCCTCGAGCGCTACCTGTCGGCAAAGACCCCGGGCTTTGCCGAAGCGCTTGCCCTTTACGCGGCCCATATTCCGCGCAAGTGCCGCACCAGCACGAACGAGATCACCCATTGGGTCGATCACCTGGGCGAAATCAGCGCCGACGTTGAATCATGGTGCTGCGGACTGACGGTTAATGGTCGTGTAGCCGGATTCGCACACTGGGCAGCTCTACGCTCACATTCCGTAGGTTTCCTCGACTACATTGTCGTAGCGCCCGAAGAGCGCACCCCTGACGTTCTCTCGAACTTCTTCGCGCTTCTAGCGGACGCTGCAGCCGCTACTGGTATCCGCCAGATCCTTACCGAAGTTGTCGATGATCCGGTCGGGGTGCGCTTCTGCCGCCTTCAAGGCTTCCGCGAGATCCGCGCACCATACCTTCAACCACCGCTTGGTCGCCAGTCCCCTGATGCCTTGCCAAGCTCGTTGATGGTGCTCGGCCTAGAGGGGAACGAACTCCAAACCGCCGATTATCTGCGGTGGATCCATGCGGCCTACTTCGACTATTACGCTGCATGGAGCCGTCCGTTCCAGTCCAGCTTGGAAGCTGCTCAGTACTGGATGGCGCTTGAAGCGCTTGAAGCGCAGATCAAGGCTGGCGTTGCGACGCCGAAGATTCCGGTCAAGGGTGGCGGAATCGAGCGCCTCGTCGAGCGAGCGTTCGCATGGCAGGGGAACGGGCAGCTGAATGGGACCACCATATGAGTGAAGAGCGTGTGATTGAGAGAAGGATGCGCATCATTCTGATCGCGCAACTCCTGAAAAGCCTTGTGCTGATACTGCTTGGCTGTGCGGCGGTCGTGATATTGAGCGTCGTCCTATACGGCTTGTGGCAGTCGGCCACCGGCTTGGGGATTCCTCTCTTCCTGGTGGCGTACGCTGTCGCTCTCGTGGTGGCGTACTGGCTGGGCTGGCTACCGGCTGTGGATCAGCTTAGGGCCATCCGGCGGCGAGGCAAACGATGACGGCGGAGGACCGCCTTCCGGCCACGCAGCCGGACATCCTGACTACGGATCGCCTAATCCTGTGCCCGCCGACACGCGCGTCCGATTGGGCGGACGAGTATCCGTACGTCACGGACGCAATCACAAGTCTTTGGATCGGATGGGATACGCCGAAGACGGTGGCGGAGTATGAGGCGGCCGCGGCGGACGCTCTCTGCCGCCGAGCACACGGCAATTATCAGGGCTGGTCTGCCTACCGTGATCTCGGCAACGGCGGCCGCGAGTTTGTTGGCGTCGTCTCTTTAGAATGGGTTACGCCGCAGATGCGCGGGGCCAGGTACGAACTCAATTTCTGGGTGGCAGAGGCGCAGTGGGGGAAGGGGTACGCCTACGAGATGGCTCGCGCCGCCATTGATTGGGCGGTGCGCTGGACTGAACTGCCATGCATCACTATGTCCTGGACGCACGGCAACGAGCGCAGCCGGAGTGTCATCGAGCGGCTCATTCCCGGACAGGAACCCGAGGTTCATTCGGCCTACAAGAACGGCGCAACGCTGCCGGTCTATCACTACGTCCTGGACCTCCAACAGACGCGCAAAGAGTATTTCGAGAAGAACCGCTCGCGTCTCGCGCGTGAATCCGTGGAGGCGGCGTTCTGGCCGCGTGCCCGTGACATTGTGCACTTCGTTGGCGTGTGCGGCGCCGGCAAGACGACGCTGGTAAATCGCCTGGCGAAGCGCTGCGCATATTTTGGCGGCAAAGCCATCGGCACGATCGACTACGACCCACATACGCCGGATCACCAAGGCACCGACCGACGTGCCTTCAGCCGAGATCTGGACCGCCGCAACAACGAGGCGGGGAGCCATGATCCGGCCATCCATCGGGAGATCGTCGAGCATTCGCTGGCGCTGCTCGAGACATGGAAGCACTCGGACGCCAATGTCGTCTTGGTGGACCGGTGGTACGAAAGCTATGACCATCTACCGCGCGAGTGCTGGCAACAGATTGAAGACGCCATCAAGGGATCCGGGTTCAATTACCGCCGCATCTTGCTGCTGGTCGTCGAAAGCATTCAGGGCGAAGAAGTAGGACCGATACGCGAGCGGCTGTTGCACACCAA
>DAIDAU010000291.1 GCA_027310465.1 Rhodocyclaceae bacterium | reverse complement strand
TGAGGAAGATGCGGATGATCTCGCCGAAGCCGAGCGTGACGATGGCGAGGTAGTCGCCGCGCAGCCGCAGCGTCGGCGCGCCGAGCAGCGCGCCGAAGCAGCCCGCCACCGCGGCGCCCAGCGGCAGGATCGCCCACGCCGGCCAATGCAGGCCGAAGTGCGGCGAGGCGAGCAGCGCGTAGAGATAGGCGCCGACGGCGTAGAAGGCGATGTAGCCCAGGTCGGGCAGCCCGGCGAAGCCGACGACGATGTTGAGCCCCAGCGCCAGCATGACGTAGAGCGCGGCGAAGTCGAGCACGCGCACCCAGGCGTTGCCGAAATGGCCGACGGCGAAAGGTGCGACGAGCAGCACCGCCGCGATCAGCGCGGCACCGAGCCGGGCCTTCTGCTTCGCGTTCATGCGCGCTCGGAAACCTTCTCGCCCATCAGGCCCGATGGACGGAAAATCAAGACGACGATCAGCACGAAGAAGGCAAACACGTCCTGGTAGTTGCTGCCGAGCAGGCTCTGCGTCGGGTCGGCCGCGCACATGTCGGCGAAGCCGGGCAGCACGTGCGACAGCGTGCAGACGTTGGTGACATCGCCGATGTAGCCGGCGCCGAGCGCCTCGATCAGGCCCAGAAGCACGCCGCCCAGCATGGCGCCGGCGAGGTTGCCGATGCCGCCGAGCACCGCCGCGGTGAAGGCCTTGAGGCCGAGGATGAAGCCCATGTGGTAGTGCGCGATGCCGTAGTTGGCCGACACCAGCACGCCGGCGAGCGCGGCCAAGCCCGAACCGATGACGAAGGTGAGCGAGACGATGCGGTTGGCGTCGACGCCCATGAGGCCGGCGATCGCCGGGTTCTCGGCCGTGGCGCGCATCGCGCGGCCCATGCGGGTGCGCTCGACCAGCAGCCAGAGGCCGGCCATGGTGAGCGCGGCGACCGCCATGATGATGACCTGCAGCTCGGTGACCTCGGCGCCCATCGCCTCGTGCGGCGCGGCCGGCAGCAGCGCCGGCACCGAGAAGTAGTTGCGCCCCCAGATCAGCATCGCCAGCTGCTGCAGCACGATGGAAACGCCGATCGCGGTGATCAGCGGCGCCAGGCGCGGCGCGTTGCGCAGCGGGCGGTAGGCGACGCGCTCGATGGCGAAGCCGAGCGCCATGCAGACGACGGCGGCGAAGGCGAAGGCGACGACGAACACCAGCGGGCCCGGCAGGCCGCTCGCGGCGAGCGGCTTCATCACGGCGAGCGCGGAGAGCGCGGAGAGCGCGCCCATCATCACGACTTCGCCGTGCGCGAAGTTGATGAGGCCCATGATGCCGTAGACCATGGTGTAGCCGAGCGCCACGAGCGCGTAGATGCTGCCGAGCGTCAGCCCGTTGAAGATCTGCTGGAGGAAGATGTCCATCGGGCGCGATGATATAGCTTCGGTATGCCAGGCAGGCATCTGCCCGCCGATTTTTCCGGCCCGTGGGCCGATGCCGTCAGGATCGCGGCTGCCCCGTCTTCCAGTGCCTGGCGTAAGCGAGCACGTAGGTGTAGATGAACTCCCGTTCGCGCGCGGGCAGGTCGGCCATCACGCCGGCCAGCAGTTCGGCGGTTTCGCGCGTCGTCTCGGGATCGAACAGCAGCGCCGCGACGGGCAGGTCGAGCGCGAGGCCGATCTGTTCGAGGCGGGCGAGCGACGGCAGCTGCGCGCCGGTCTCGATCCTCGAGATGGTTTCCACCTCGACGTCGATCCGCTCCGCCAGCTGCCCCTGCGTGAGCCCGAGGCGGGCGCGGCCGCCCCTCAGGTTCGTCCCGATCCGGACTGCCAGGCGGCTTTCGTTGTCCTGCTTGCGTTTTCGCGGCATTGCCCTCTCCAGTCCAGTCGCGGTTACATGGTCGGGCGGCACGGCAAGGCGGCAAACGATGTAAAACAACAATGTCGTTGACTTTTTATGTCATGACTATAGGATGAGCGGCCGATCAGCCTGCGGCGCGCGGCCACGGCGCCGTGCCCACGCGCGATGAGGCGGGCGAAGCGGGAGTTACCTTGCAGAAGGACGGCAATCATGTCTGGGCACCAGGCCGACGAACCAAACCGGTGCGAATCGCGTGGCACCAGCCGCCGGCCGCGGAGCATCCGCCCCGCGGTCGAGGGCCTGTCGGTAGAGAACGGCACGCCCATTCTGCACGAATTGCTGGCCTCGTTGCATGAGGGCGTGGTCATCGCCGACGGCGATTGCCGCATCGTCGCGATCAGCGAGGCGTTCACGGCCATCACCGGCTATTCGTCCGAGGACGTCGTCGGGCGCCACCCCGCCTGCCTGGCGGCGGACCGCTGCGCCGTGCCGCCGGCGGACGATTGGCCGAACGGCGGCATCCCGTCGGAGATGTGCGGGCGGCGCAAGGACGGCACGCCGTTCCCCGCGCGGCTCAAGGCCGCCGAAGTGCGCGGCGGCGACGGCCGCGTCACCCATCGCATCATCGTCTTCTCCGACCTCACCGAGGATCGCGAGAAGGAACGGCTGATCTGGCGCCTCGCCCATTACGACCGGCTCACCGACCTGCCCAACTACACGCTGCTGCTCGATCGCCTGAAGATGCTTCTCGCCGCGGCCAAGCGCGAGGACGGCGTCGTCGCCGCCGTCGTCATCGATCTCGACCACTTCAAGACCATCAACGACTCGCTCGGGCACGCGGTGGGCGACGAGGTGCTGCGCGTCACGGCGCGCCGCATCGCCGACGCCGTGCTCGCGACCGATACCGCCGCGCGTCGGGGCGGCGACCAGTTCATCGTCGTCCTGCCCCACCTGCGCACCGCCGACGACGCCGCCACCGTCGCCGAGAACCTGATGCAGGCGGTGGCGCAGCCCATCGCGCTGGACAACCAGCGCATCTCGGTGACGCCGAGCATCGGCATCGGCCTCTACCCCGACAACCACGGCGAGGCCGAAGGACTCATCCGCTGCGCGGACGCCGCCATGTGCCATGCCAAGGGCCTGGGCCGCAACAGCTTCCAGTACTTCACGCCGGCGATGAACACGCGCGCGCAGGAGCGCCTGGCGCTCGAATCGGCGCTGCGCAACGGCATCGCGCGCAACGAGTTCAGCCTGCACTACCAGCCGCAAGTCCGCATCGGCGACGGCGCGCTGGTAGGCGTCGAAGCGCTGCTGCGCTGGCAGCCGCGCGGCGGCGCCGCGGTGCCGCCGGCGAAATTCATTCCGGTGGCCGAGGACTGCGGCTTCATCGTCGAACTCGGCGAATGGGTACTGCGCGAAGCCTGCCGGCAACGCGGCCGCTGGACCGGGATGGGGTTTCCCGACTTTACCGTCGCCGTCAATTGCTCGGCGCTCCAGTTCCGGCAGCAGAACTTCATCGAGAAGGTGCTGGGCGCCGTCGCCGAGTTCGGCCTCTCGGCCGGGACGCTGGAACTGGAATTGACCGAGAGCATCATGATGGTGAATCCCGAGAGCGCCGGCCGCCTCCTGCACGACCTGACGGCAGCGGGCATCGCCATCGCGATCGACGACTTCGGCACCGGCTACTCGAGCCTGGCCTACCTGAAGCGCCTGCCCGTCGGGCGGCTCAAGATAGACGCCTCCTTCGTCCGGCAGCTCGGCACGGACCCGACCGATCACGCCATCGTCAGCGCAATCATCGCGCTCGGGAAGAGCCTGAAACTGGAACTGGTGGCGGAAGGCGTCGAGAACGCCATGCTGCTAGAGACGCTCGCCGGCCTCGGCTGCACGGTGGCCCAGGGCTACCACATCTGCCATCCGGTCGACGCCTCCGATCTCGAAGACTGGATCGCCCGGCGGAGCTAGGCCGCCGCAGCGGCGCCAAAAGAAACGGCACCCGAAGGTGCCGTTCTTCCTCGGGTGCGCCCTTACTACTTCGGCTGCGCCGGAGCGGGTGCCGGCGCCGGAGCCGCAGGCGCGGCCGCGCCGGGCTGGGCCGGAGCCGCGGGAGCGGCGGGCGCCGCCGGGGCGGCCTCTTCGACGGGCGCGCCGCCGATGGTCTCGAGCGGCTCCCACTTGCCGTCCTTGGCCTGGTACAAGGTGATCGCGCCGTTCTTGAGGTCGCCGTTCTCGTCGAACTGGACCACCGAGGTCACGCCCTTGTAGTCGGTCTTCGGCAGTTCAGCGAGGATCTTCGCCGGCTCGGCGCTGTCGGCGCGCTTGGCGGCTTCGACGATCACCATCGCCGCGTCGTAGACGTACGGGCCGTAGAGCTGGATCTCGGTGTTGAACTTCTTCTGGTACTTGTCCTTGAACGCGGGCCCGCCCGGCATCTTGTCGAGCGGCACGCCCGGCAGCGAGCAGTACTGGACTTCGCCCGCGGCGCCGGCGAGCTTGTGGAACTCGACCGTGCAGCCGCCGTCGCCCATCAGGAGCTTGCTCTTCAAGCCGAGCTTCTTCATCTGCGCCGCCATCGGGCCGCCCTGCGCGTCCATGCCGCCGTAGAAGACGAGGTCGGGACGCTTGCCCTTCACCTTGGTCAGGATCGCGGCGAAGTCGACGGCCTTGTCGTCGGTATGCTCCTCGGCGACGACCTTGCCGCCGGCGGCCAGCGCGGCCTTCTTGAACTCGCCGGCGAGGCCTTCGCCGTAGGCGGTCTTGTCGTCGATGACGGCGATGGTCTTCGCCTTCAGGTTCTTGACGGCGTAGTCGCCGAGCACTTTGCCCTGCTGCTCGTCGTTGGCCATGACGCGGAACGCGGTCTTGAAGCCCTGGTGCGTGTACGTCGGGTTGGTGGCCGACGGCGACACCTCGGAAATGCCGGCGTCGTTGTAGATCTTCGAGGCGGGAATCGTGGTGCCGGAATTCAGGTGGCCGACGACGGCGTTGACCTTGGCGTCGACGAACTTCTGCGCGACCAGCGTGCCCTGCTTCGGATCGGCCTGGTCGTCCTCGCTCATCAGCTTGAAGGTGACGGCGCGGCCGCCGAACTTGAGGTGCTGCGCGTTGGCGTCTTCGATGGCGAGCACGGCGCCGTTCTCGTTGTCCTTGCC
This sequence comes from Rhodocyclaceae bacterium, assembly GCA_027310465.1. Classification (GTDB taxonomy): domain Bacteria; phylum Pseudomonadota; class Gammaproteobacteria; order Burkholderiales; family Rhodocyclaceae; genus Nitricoxidireducens. The sequence goes on along the minus strand of DAIDAU010000291.1, from coordinate 6,482 downwards.
CAGGTGCGCCTGCGGTCCGGTGAGCGGCGCGGCGTGGCCGATGGTCACGACCAGCGGCGGCGGCGGGGCCGGCGCGGCGGGCGGCGGCGGAGGCGGCGCTTCCTTGCTGCAGGCGATCACCGCGAGCGCCGCGGCGATCGAAACGGAAAAGGCTGTGACAGGCAGTTTCATCTGGGTATCTCCGTATTGTTGCTTGTTGGCGTGGGAGTAAGACAAGAGGGCGCGCCGATTGTTGCGCGCCCTCCGGCGGTTGTCAATTTGCGGCTAGACGAGCTGCAGCGCCGCCCCCAGCTTCGCCGCCAGCGTCTGCGGCAGCCGCTTGACGCTCGGCCGGCCGCAGACCGCGAACGTCTCGCGCCCCAGCACCAGCGCCGCGGCGTCGCTGTCCGCCATGCGCGCGACCAGGCATTCGGCGGGATCGCCCGCCAGCACTTCGAAGCGGCAGTCGGCGAGTCCCGCCGTCGCTTCCTCGAACTGGCGCCGCGCCGCGGCGGCGTGCCGCTCCTGGTCGGCGCGCACGTAGTCGAGAAATCCTTGCCGCGCGCCCGCGGCCGATTGCCAGTCGTTGCCGATGTAGTCGGCCCAGCCGGTGTCGACGACGAAGACGCCGGTCAGGGATCGGCCTTCGCAGCGCACCTGCGCGGCCGCGCAGGCGAGCGCCGCGGCGCTCGCCTCGCTGCCGTCGACCGCGACGAGCAGACGCGCGGAGGCGTCCTTCATTTCATCGTCAGCACGACGATGATCGCGACGATGAGGACGGAAAACAGGATCGCGCCCAGATCCTCCTGGCGATCGTCGCGGAACAGCGTCATCTTGCCTTTCTCCGCGCTGGCCACGGTTTCCGAGCCTTGCTTGTTTTGAGCCATGTTCTTCTCCCGGGTCAGATTTCGATGAGATAGTCGCGGATCACCAGCACGACGATCAGCGCCAGCACGTATTTGGTGACGCCGACGAGGATGCCGACCTTGAACGGGGCGCCGCCCGCCTGCGACAGTTCCTTCAAGTCGATGTAGCCGCCGAGGCCGACGAGGCCGATGCCGAAGATCCACTGCATCCAGTCGCGGATCATCTTGATGGTGGCGGAGGCCGGCGGGCCGCCCTTGATGCCGACGTCGCCGAAGGCGCCGATGCTGGTGAGCAGCACCATGCCGAGGAAGCCGAGGACGAACACCGGGAACTTCTCCACCAGCAGCGCCGTGAGCGTCTTCTGCTGCCGCTGCGGGTTGTCGTGTCCCGCCCAGTACCAGACGGTGACGATGAACACGGCGAAGGGAATCGAGATCACGCGCATGATGTTCCAGATCTCGCCGACGGAAACCGCCGTGCCCGGCGCCACGTTGGGATTGAAGGCGAGGCAGGCGGCCAGCACCTGGCCCGAGTTGAGGATGCCGGTGCCGACCCAGGCGCCGTACTGCAGGTCGTTGAGGCCGAGCGCATGGCCGAGGAAGGGGCTGATGAACATCGTCAGGATGCCGAAGCCGAGGATCGTGGCGATCGCATAGGCGACGTGCGCCGGCTTGGCTTCGACGGCCGGGGCGGTGGCCACCGCCGCCGAGACGCCGCAGATGGAGCAGGCGTTCGCCATCACGCCGGTCATCGAGCGTTCCATGCGGAACACCTTGCCGAGCCACAGCACCATCACGATGCTCAGTATCACGAAGCCGCCGATGAGGAAGATCGCCATCGCGCCGAGCTTGACGATCGCCTGCACGGTGTAGAGCGAGCCGAGCAGGATGATGCCGGTCTTGATGAACAGCCGCGAGAGCCGGAAGCCGTCGGCGAAGACCGCGGGCAGCTTGCCGCCGAAGATGACGTTGCGGTAGGCCATGCCCATGATGATGCCGAGCAGGATGTAGTTGAGGTGGGTCACCTTGACCAGCCAGCCTTTCTGCTCGAACACCACGGCGTTGGCCATCCATGGCTCGACCCACAGTCTTATCGCCACGGTGGTTGCGACGATCAGCAGGAGGCCGGGCAGCGCCCGGGGCAACTTCTCTATGAATCTCTCTCGAGGCAGCTTGTCTATCAATCCCTGCTCGTTCATGCGTTTCTCCTTGTTGGATGACGGCACTTCGATGGGCAACTCAACGACCGGTCGATTCTCGCGGCATATGACGACAAAGGCAAGCTGCATCGCGGCATCCCGAGCAACAAAAAAGCCCGGCGCGCAGCCGGGCTTTTCGCGAGTGTGGTCTGCGCTTACTTGGCGCCGGCGAGCACCCACTTGACGAGCGTCTTGATGTCGTCGTCCTTGACGGCGGCGTTCGGCGGCATCGGAATCTCGCCCCATGCGCCCTTGCCGCCGGCTTTCACCTTGGCGACCAGCTTGGCCTCGGCGCCTTTGTCGCCGGCGTACTTCTTCGCGACGTCCTGGTAGGACGGACCGACGATCTTCTTGTCGACAGCGTGGCAGGACAGGCAGTTGCTCTTGCGGGCGAGCGCCATGCCGGGGCTGTCGTCGGCCATGGCGGGCAGGGCGGTCAATGCGCCGGCGGCGACGAGTGTTGCAGCAAACAGTTTCATTTATTGAGCCTCTTGACGTGATGGTAGGGGTTGAAAGCGCTCTGCAGTCTAGCGAAATTCAGCGCGCGGGAAACATGACCCGCATCAACTCGTCGAAATCGCCGACGGGTGGCAGGCAATTAACGCCCGAACAGACCCAGGCGTTGACGCGGGCACTCTCGGGCTTGGCGAGCGCCGGCGGCAGCGGCACGCCGTTGGGCAGCGCGAGCGCCAGTCCGCTCCACTCGCGCGTCAGCCGCAGCCGCCATTGCTCGACTTCCGCCAGCGGTCCACGCAACAGCACTGTCGTGGGAGGGCTCATGTGTTCGGCGAGCGCGCCGAGCAGCGATGCCGACGCGGGGTGCGCAAGCTGCGAAGCGAAGATTGCGAGGGTGCGGCGCGCCGCGTCGAGATAGCGCGGCTCGCCGAGCAAATGGCCCAGGCGCAGCAGGGCCATTGCGGCGACGCCGTTGCCTGCCGGCATAGCGCTGTCGTATCCCGATTTGGGGCGATGGATCAGGCTCTCGTGATCGTGCGCGGTGAAGTAGAAGCCGCCCGCCGTCTTGTCCTCGAAGCGTTCGAGCAGCGCGTCGGCCGTTTCGATCGCCCAATCGAGATCGCCGGGGCGATACCCGGCTTGCAGCATTTCGAGCAGCGCGGCGAGCAGGAAAGCATGGTCGTCGAGATAGGCGGGAAGCGTCGCGCGGCCGTCTTTCCAACTCGCCAGCAGGCGTCCGTCGCACCAAAGATTCACGCGCAGGAATTCCAGCGCGCGGCGCGCGGAGGCGAGCCAGGCCGGGCGTTCGCAAAGGCGTGCGGCGCGGGCCATACCGGCGATCGCCAGCGCGTTCCAGGCGGTGAGGATCTTTTCGTCGCGGCCCGGGCGCGGGCGGCGCCCGCGCGCCTGCAGCAGCTTGTCGCACGCCGCTTCGAGGTCCTCCTCGTGCACGGGCGCCGGCGTGCGATGCAGATGCCAGGCGCGGTTCTCGAAGTTGGGCGGCCGGTCGAGCTCCCATGCCGCGGCCGCGGCCGCCCATTCGGGCGGCGCCAGCAGCGCGCCGATCTCGTCGCGCTGCCAGACGTAGTGGGCGCCCTCCCCGCCTTCGGAATCGGCGTCGAGCGACGAGTAATAGCCGCCCGCCGGCGATTGCATCTCGTGCATCAGCCAGGCGGATGTCGCCACGACCGCGCGCCGGTACGACGCCTGGCGCGTGCGCCGCCACGCTTCGGCATAGAGCGGCAGCAGCAGCGCGTTGTCGTAGAGCATCTTCTCGAAATGCGGTATCTCCCAGCGCGCGTCGACGCTGTAGCGGAAGAAGCCGCCGCCGATCTGGTCGAACACTCCCCCTTCCGCCATGCGCGTCAGCGTGAGCAGCGCTGCATCGTTCGCTTCCTCGTCGCCGCACGCGAGCAGGAAGGACAGCATCGCCGGCTGCGGAAATTTCGGCGCATCGCCGAACCCGCCACGCTCGCGGTCGAGGCTTTGCAGCAGCGCCGCGCGCGCGGCGTCGAGCGGCACCGCGCTCAACTCGCCCTCTCCGCCGTGCGGCAGCGTCTGCTCCAGCGCCGCGCGCAACGACTCGTTCTGCTTGCCGATCTCGTCGCGATGCGTGCGATAGAAGTCGTCGACGCGGCGGCAGACATCGACGAAGGCCGGCAGGTTGTAGCGCTGCGATTCCGGGAAGTAGGTGCCGCCGAAGAAGGGCTCGCCCGCGGGCGTCAGGAACATCGTCAATGGCCAGCCGCCGGACTTGCCCGTCAGCAGCTGATGCGCGCTCTGGTAGATCTGGTCGAGGTCGGGCCGCTCCTCGCGATCCACCTTGATGTTGACGAACAGTTCGTTCATCACCGCCGCCGTCGCCTCGTCCTCGAAGGATTCGTGCGCCATCACGTGGCACCAGTGGCAGGCGGCGTAGCCGATCGACAGCAGGATCGGCCGGCCCGACGCGCGCGCCGCGGACAGCGCCGCGTCGTCCCAGGGCTGCCAGGCGACGGGATTGTCCTTGTGCTGCTGCAGGTAGGGCGAGGTCTCGCCCGCGAGGCGGTTGGAAAGAAAATCGGGCATGGAAGGCTCCGCGCAGCGGAACCCTCACTATACCCGATTATTTTTGTCGGCTATTGGCGACACCCCGGCATCAGGGCATCAGTTCCTTCAGCAGCGCGTCGACGTCCTTCTGCGACAGGCGCTGGTCCTCGGTGGGGCCGCCGCCTTCGACGACGATGATGGCGCCGACCAGCGCCTTCATCGCCTTGCGCAGCGCCTGGCCGGCGAGGTCCTGGAACTCCTGCGCGACGATGATGTTGGTGAGGTGGCTGCCGACGCCGCGCAGCGCGCCTTCGATGTCGCGGCGGCTCCAGTCCTTCGACAGCGTGTCGAGGGCGTCGCCGACCAGCAGCTTGGCCGCTTCGGCTTCCATCAGCGACTTGGTCGCGGCGTCCGCGGTCATGCGCTCGACGTTGCCGAGGATCACCGAGACTTCCTTCGGATTCGCGCCGCCGCTCTTGCCCAGGCCCTTCGCCGCCTGGTTGAGCTCCCTGGCCAGCTCCTTGAGTTCCTTGAGCACGTGGCCGGTGGCGGGCTCGGTGACCGGTATGCGGCTCTTGGCCGGCTTCGCGGCGGCTTTCACGGGCTTGCCGGCTGCCGCGCTGCGCTTGGGCGACTTGACCGCTGTCTTCATTTCAAACCCCCATCCTCTCGAAAATCTTGACCATCTTCTCGTTCAGCGTCGCCGCGGTGAACGGCTTGACGATGTAGCCCGAGGCGCCGGCCTGGGCGGCGGCGATGATGTTTTCCTTCTTCGCCTCGGCGGTGATCATCAGCACCGGCAGGTGTTTGAGCACGGGATCGGCGCGCACGCTCTGCAGCAGCGTTAGGCCGTCCATGTTCGGCATGTTCCAGTCGGAAACGATGAAGTCGATGCCGCCGGACTTGATGCGCGACAGCGCGATCGCGCCGTCCTCGGCCTCCTCGACGTTGAGGAAGCCGAGCTCCTTGAGCAGGTTGCGCACGATGCGGCGCATCGTGGAGAAGTCGTCGACAACGAGAAACTTGAGCGCGGACCGGTCGGCCATCTTGGAGTCTTCCGTGCGGGATGGCGCACCATACCAAAAAATGGGCGCATAGGGAGCGTTTCCGGGGAAACGCCCTCTATTCGCCCTTTTTAATGCTCGCGGGGTCAGCCGAGCTTGGAGATGTCGCGCACCGCGCCCTTGTCGGCCGAAGTCGTCATCGCGGCGTAGACCCTTAGCGCGGCGGAAACCGGCCGCTCGCGCTGGGCCGGCTTCCAGGCCTGCGCGCCCTTGGCTTCCATCGCGGCGCGGCGCTTCGCCAGCTCGCCGTCGGCGATCGCGAGGTGGATGCGGCGGTTCGGGATGTCGATCTCGATGCGGTCGCCTTCCTCGATCAGGCCGATGGCGCCGCCGTCCGCGGCTTCGGGCGAAGCGTGACCGATCGACAGCCCCGAGGTGCCGCCCGAGAAGCGGCCGTCGGTGAGCAGCGCGCAGTCCTTGCCCAGCCCCTTCGACTTGAGATACGAGGTCGGGTAGAGCATCTCCTGCATGCCGGGGCCGCCCTTGGGACCTTCGTAGCGGATCACGACGACGTCGCCGGCGATGATCCGGTCGGCGAGGATCTTCTCGACGGCTTCCTCCTGCGACTCGCAGACGCGCGCGCGGCCGGCGAACTTGAGGATGGAGTCGTCGACGCCCGCCGTCTTGACGATGCAGCCGCGCTCGGCGATGTTGCCGAACAGCACGGCCAGCCCGCCGTCCTTCGAGTAGGCGTTGCCCTTGTCGCGGATGCATCCCGCCGTGCGGTCGAGATCGAGCTCGGGATAGCGGCGCTCCTGCGAGAACGCGGTCTGCGACGGCACGCCGCCGGGAGCGGCCTTGAAGAAGTCGAACGCCGAGTTGTCGTGCGCCTGCATCACGTCCCAGCGCTGCAGCGCGCCTTCGAGCGTCTTCTCGTGCACCGTGTGCAC
>DAIDAU010000286.1 GCA_027310465.1 Rhodocyclaceae bacterium | reverse complement strand
CCGGCACGGCGATTCGTTCGGCCATCACTCGAGCGTCAGGCGCGCCACTTCGGCGCGGGTATAGGGCTTGAGGTCGATCTGGCGGTCGTCGTACTGGAGTTCGACCTTGGCAGCATTGCCGATGACGATCTGGAACGGCGGCTTGCCGGAGACGGCTTGCCGCGTGCCGGCTGCGTTCTCGGCGGAGAAGATCACCTTGCGGCTTGCGTCCGTCACCTCGACCCAGGACTTGTCCTGGAACACGAACACCAGTTGGTGCTGGTCCGCGGGCGCAGCCACCGTCGCCGGAACCGGGGCCTGGCCTTCGGAAGCGGCGGGTGCCGCCGGCTCGACGCGGATGTCGGGTGCGCGCATCGTCGTGTCCGCGGGCGCCGGCACAGCCGGAGCCGGGGACGCGGCCGGGGATTTCGCGGAGCCGGATTCGGCGGGCCCGCCGACGTAATGCCAGACCGCGAGCACGACGATCAGCACGGCGAGCGCGGCCGAGCCGTACAGCATCGGACGTGTCGAGCGGCTGCCGACGGCCACGGGCGTCGCGGCGACGCCCATGTTCTGCGGCGCGCGCACGTCGGCCGGCACGACGGGCACCTGAACTTCGAGCATGGCCAGCAGCGGCGCCGGATCGAGCTTGAGCAGCTTGGCGTAGCCGCGCACGAAGCCGCGCCGGAACGTCGCGCCCGGCGGCAGCGACGCGAAGTCGTCGGCCTCGAGCGCCTCGATCTGCCGCGGACTGAATTTGAGGGACTGCGCCACTTCGAACACGCTGAGCTTTCTGGCTTCGCGCGCCTCGCGCAGGAAGCTGCCCGGCAGGGGCGGCGGCTCCTCGGGCGGCAGCGCCATCTCCGCCTGCTGCTCCTCCGCTTCCGCCGGCGGAAGCGCCTCGGACTGCTCGCGCATTTCGTTGCCTTCGCTGTTCACTCGTACTGTCCCTGCATGAGTTTCTGGTACTCGGGAGATCCCTGGAACTTGCGGCGCAATTGGGAGGCATAGCGCGCCTCGCCTTCGCGGTCGCCGATCCTGCGTTCCACGCGCAGCGCCAGCCACGTGGTTTCGGCGGTGAGCTCGATCAGCTTGTTCAGTTCGCCGAGGGAGCGCCGAGCTTCGAAGTAGCGGCCCTTGCGGTAGTAGATGTCGGCAAGCCAGTACCTCGCCTCCGCGCTGGCCGGATCGACGCGCACCGCCTTGGCGAGGAAGTCTTCGGCGGCGACATCGTCCTGCAGCTTGACGTAGCAGACGCCGAGCGCCGTCATGGCTTTCGCCGGCGTCGTGTAGAGCGGATTCTTGATGGCCGTCAGGAAATGCGGCACCGATTGCCTGGCGCGATCGGTCTGGCACAGGAACCAGCCGTAGTTGTTGTTGATCTCGGGATCGTTGGGGGCGAGCTGCAGCGCCTTCTTGAATTCCTCGTCCGCGGCCGAGTTCTCCCTGAGGTTCATATGCACCAGCCCGAGCAGGTTGTAGGCCGGCGCATAGTTGGGATCGGCGCCGATCGCGATGCGCGCTTCGTCCTGCGCCACCGCGAAGCGGCCGTTCTCGAGGTACAGCGCGCCAAGCTCGGTATGGACCTTCGCGCGCTGCTGCGTCTCGTTGGTGCTGGTCTGCTGGGATATCGCCTGTTCGGCCGCGCCTTGGCTCATCCCGGTTCCCGTGCTCGCGCAACCGGCGATCAACAACGCAAGTCCCGATGCCAGCAGTCTCATGCGGCGGCCTCCGAAGACCGGCGCGCCAGGGTGACGACGCGCCGCGATTTGTCCTTCACCTGGCCTGCCAGCTGGCCGCAGGCCGCGTCGATGTCGTCGCCGCGCGTCTTGCGGACGGTGGCCACCAGGCCGGCGTCGAGCAGGATCTCCTGGAAGCGGCGGATGCGTTCGGAAGCCGAGCGCTTGAAGTTCGAGCGCGGGAAGGGATTGAAGGGAATCAGGTTGAACTTGCACGGCACCGTGCGCGTGAGCTGCAGCAGCGCGCGGGCGTGGGCATCGCTGTCGTTCACGCCGTCGATCATCACGTATTCGAAGGTGATGAAGTCGCGCGGCGACTTTTCGAGATAGCGCCGGCACGCGGCCATCAGCTCGGCCAGCGGGTACTTGCGGTTGAGCGGCACCAGTTCGTCGCGCAGCGCGTCGTCCGGCGCGTGCAGCGAAACGGCGAGCGCGACTGGAACGGTGTCGCGCAGGCGATCGATGGCGGGAACGATGCCCGAGGTCGACACGGTCACGCGGCGGCGCGAAAGCCCGTAGGCATGGTCGTCGAGCATCAGGCGCAGCGCATGCACGACGTTGTCGAAGTTGGCGAGCGGCTCGCCCATGCCCATCAGCACGACGTTGCTGATGGCGCGATCTTCCTTCGGCTTCGCGCCCAGCGCGCGGTTGGCCTGCCACAGCTGGCCGATGATCTCGGCGGTCGTCAGGTTGCGGTTGAAGCCCTGCTTGCCGGTCGAGCAGAAGGCGCAATCGAGCGCGCAGCCGGCCTGCGTCGAGATGCACAGCGTGCCGCGGTCGTCCTCCGGAATGAAGACGGATTCGACGGCGTTGCCGCCGCCGACGTCGAACAGGAACTTGTGCGTGCCGTCCTCGGACATGCGGTCGCTGATCAGCGGCGGCGGCGCCACTGCCGCGGTCTGCTCGAGCTTCTCGCGCAGGCTCTTGGCGATGTCCGTCATGGCGGCGAACCGGTCCTGCCCGAACTGATGCACCCAGTGCAGCACCTGGCGCGCGCGGAAGGGCTTCTCGCCCTGCTGCGCGAACCAGGCCGTCAGGCCGTCGGCATCGAAATCGAGAAGGTTCACCGCCATGGCGAAGGATCAGCGGCCGGCGAAGACGTCGAGCGCCGGGAAGAAGTAGGCGATTTCGACCGCGGCGGTTTCGGGAGCGTCGGAGCCGTGCACGGCGTTGGCATCGATGCTCTCGGCGAAGTCGGCGCGGATGGTGCCCTTGTCGGCCTTCTTCGGGTCAGTGGCGCCCATCAGTTCGCGGTTCTTGGCGATGGCGCTCTCGCCTTCCAGCACCTGGATCATCACCGGGCCGGAGCTCATGAACTTGACCAGGTCGTTGAAGAACGGACGGCCCTTGTGCACCGCGTAGAAGCCCGCGGCCTCGCGCTCGGACAGGAACGCCATGCGCGCGGCGACGATCTTGAGACCGGCGTTCTCGAAGCGGGCGTAGATTTGGCCGATCACATTCTTGGCCACGGCATCGGGTTTGACGATCGACAGGGTGCGTTCAACAGCCATCAGAATCTCCAGCAAAAGGGTGGGTTTAATCAGGTAACTGCTTATTTTATCGCAGTTCCCAAGCCCGGTTGGGCGTTCCAGGGTTCCCGGCGAAAAAAAGCCCGGCCGGAGGCCGGGCTTCGTTCGCGGAGCGATGGCTGGCTACAACATTCCCAGCACCCTCGGCACCACGAGGGACAGCCATGGCCAATAGGTGACGATGCACAGGAACACCAGCAGGGTCAGCAGCCACGGCATCACCGCCTTGGTCATTTCGGTGATGCCCAGCTTGGAGATGCCCGATGCCACGTAGAGGTTCAGGCCTACCGGGGGATGGCAGAGTCCCACTTCCATATTGACGTCGATCAGGATGCCCAGATGCACCGGATTGACACCAAGCGCGACGGCGGCCGGATAGACGATCGGCGCCGTGATCAGGATGATCGACGAAGGCTCCATGAAGTTGCCGGCCATCAGCAGCAGCAGGTTGACCGCCAGCAGGAAGCCCACCAGGCCGAGATCCTTGGCCATGATCCAGTCGGCCAGCGCCTGCGGAATGTTCTCGTCGGTCATGATGAACGAGAACAAGGCGGCGTTGGTGATGATGTAGAGCAGCATGGCCGACATGTTGGCCGAGTTGAGCAGCACTTTCGGCACGTCCTTCATCTTCATGTCGCGATACACGAACACGGAGACGAAGAACGAATATACGGCGGCCATCGCTGCCGCCTCGGTGGCGGTGAAGATGCCCGAATAGATGCCGCCGATGATGATGACGACCAGCATCAGGCCCCAGGCGCCGTCGCGGAAGGCATCCCAACGACCGCGCCACGAGACGCGCGCCTCGCGCGGATAGTCGTTCTTCTTCGCGATGTACCAGGTGACGCCGCCGAGCATCAGGGTCAGCAGCAAGCCGGGCAGGACGCCGGCGACGAACAGCGCGCCGATCGAGGTGCCGGTCGAGATCGCGTAGATCACCTTGGGGATCGACGGCAGCATCAGGATGCCGAGCGAGCCCGCCACGGTGATGACGCCGGCGCCGAACCGCACCGGATAGCCGGCGCGCACCATCGCCGGCAGCACGATCGAGCCGATCGCGACCACGGTGGCGACGCTCGAGCCGCAGACCAGCGCGAACATCGCGCAGGCCATGATGCCGGCCAGCGCCAGGCCGCCGTGGAAGTGGCCGACCAGCGACGATGCGAAGCGGATCATCCGCCGCGCCACGCCGCCATGCGTGAGGAAATTTCCGGCGAGGATGAAGAACGGGATCGACATGATCTCGAACTTCTCTATGCCCGTGAACAGCTTGAGCGCCACGGACTCGAGCGGCACCTGGGTCATCGTGAAGATGAAGGTAAGGACGGTGAGGCCGAGCGAAATCGAGATCGGCATGCCCGTCAGCATC
>DAIDAU010000056.1 GCA_027310465.1 Rhodocyclaceae bacterium | reverse complement strand
GAGACGTCGTAGTAGCCCTGCAGGAACTTGTTCCAGTTCGGGATTTGTTCCTTCTCGAGGGTGAACACCGCCTTGTCGATGAAAGGCAGCGGCTCGCCGCAATCGGCCAGCAGGCCGTCGGCGCGATCCTCGGGCTCGCCTTCGCACGGATAAGTCTCGCCGCGGAAATTGGGATTGCGCTCGAGCACCATGCGCGCGTTGGGATTGTTCTCGGTCAGCATGTACGGCCCGGTGCCGATCGGGTACCAGTCGAGCGTGAGGTTCTTCGCCGCCATGCCCGGCTGGCTGTAGAAGCGGTCGGCCTCCCATGGGATCGGCGCGAAGAACGGCATCGTCAGCCAGTAGATGAACTGCGGGTACTTGCCCTTGATGCGGATGCGGTAGGAATACTTGTCGATGACGCTGACGCCGGACAGCGGGAAGGCGCGCAGGTCGAGCCATTCGTCGCGGCGTTCGGGCGGCAGCGCCTTCTCGTGCTGCTGCAGCGCGTCAGCGAATTCCTTGAGGCCGACGATGTACTCGGACATCAACCCGAGGATCGGCGTGTGCAGGCGCGGATGCGCCAGGCGCTTGATCTCGTACACGTAATCGTCGGCGGTCAGTTCGCGCGTGCCGCGGTTCGGGAAATCGGACAGCGTGTCGGCGCGCAGGAGATCGGCGGGCTGCGCGGCGAAAGCCGGATGCGGCTGATAGCGGATGTCGCGCTTGATGTCGATGACGTAATCGGTGTACGCGATGCGCGATGCGTCGGCGCCGTCGGGCAGCGCGCGGCCCTGCGCATCGAGATAGCGCGGCTTCGGCACCGCGACCGCCGTCGCGGGAATCACCGTGTACGGCCGCTTGAGGTAGTGGTACTGCAGCGGCGCTTCGTAGATCTGCGCGGTGAACACCAGCTCGTTTTCGCTGTACGACTGCGCCGGATCGAGGTGCTTGGGACGTTCGGTGAAGACGCTGTAGAAGATGTTCCTGCCATGCTCGGATGCGGGGTAAGGATCGTTCCAGGCGTTGCCGCACGCAGCGAGCAGGAGCGTCAGACAAGCGACAGAAAGGAGGCGCATCGCGCCAGTGTAGCCGATGGCCGCCATCCGCTATAATTCGCCGTCCATTTCGGAGGCCATCGTCTATGGGATTTCTCGCCGGCAAGCGCATCCTCATCACCGGTCTGCTGTCCAACCGATCGATCGCCTACGGCATCGCCAAGGCATGCAAGCGCGAAGGTGCGCAGCTCGCGTTCACCTACCAGAACGAGCGCTTCGAGGAGCGGCTGCAGAAGTTCGCCGCCGAGTTCGGCAGCGAGATGGTCTATCGCTGCGACGTCGCCGTCGATGCCGAGATCGACGAACTGTTCATCGAACTCGGCAAGCGCTGGGACGGTCTCGACGGCCTCGTGCATTCGATCGCCTACGCGCCTTCAGAGGCGATCGAGGGCGACTTCCTCGACGGCATTTCGCGCGAGGCCTTCCGCATCGCGCACGACGTCTCCTCCTACAGCTACGCCGCGCTGGCGAAGGCCGCGCGGCCGCTGCTGCTGAAGGGCGACAATCCGGCGCTGGTGGCGCTCACCTATCTCGGCGCCGACCGCACGCTGCCGAACTACAACACCATGGGCCTCGCCAAGGCGAGCCTCGAGGCGGCCACCCGCTATCTGGCCTTCTGCCTCGGTCCGCAAGGCATCCGCGCCAACGCGATCTCGGCCGGCCCGATCAAGACGCTCGCCGCGTCGGGCATCGGCAACTTCGGCAAGCTGCTGGCCTACAACGCGCACCATGCGCCGCTGCGCCGCAACGTGACGATCGAGGAAGTCGGCAACGCCGCGGCGTTCCTGCTGTCCGACCTCGCCAGCGGCGTTACCGGCGAGATCATGTACGTCGACGGCGGCCTCAACACCACGGCGCTCGGCAACGCCGATCCGATGCCCGGGCAATAACGGGTCCGGCCCACAAAAAAACGGCGCGAAGTCGCGCCGTTTTTTTTGACCCCGAGCCGCGTTTACTTCGCGCCCGCCTCCAGCACCGCCTTGTTGATCTCGACCTTGTAGCGCTCCCGCAGCGTCGCCAGCCAATCGCCGAATTCCGCTTCGGCGACGGTCTGCCGGTAGCGCGCGCGCAGGGCCTTCGCGCGCGGGGGCTCGGCACCGGCCACCGCCGCGTAGGGCTTGACCTGCGTGATGCGGTACAGCGCGTAGCCGTTCGGGACTTCCGTGCCGGCATACGCTGGCAGATGCGCGACGTCGGCGGAGAACACCGCGCGCACCGCATCCGGCGAAAGATCCGGCGCGTAGGCGCGCGCCACCACGCGCGGAGCGCCCCAGACGAGATCGGCCTTCTCGCCCTTGGCCAGCTTCGCGAGCTTGTCCCCGCCGTCCTTGACGGCCAGCTTCGCGGCTTCCTGGCGCGTCAGCAGCTTTTCGATGTTCGGCGCCACGGCTTCCAGCGGCTGGACCGATGCCGGCTTGTAGTCGACGACGCGGGCCGACACCAGCGTATTGGGCGCGACCTCGATCGCCTCGGTGTTGCGCCGGTTCTTGACGGCGTCTTCGGAGAACAGCGCGGCGATGAGCTTGGGATTGTTGAAGGGCGGCGTCGCCTGGCCGTTCTTCGCGATCCAGCCGTCGTAGGCCTGGACCGGCAGCTTGTACTTGTCGGCGGCGGGCTTGAGGCTGTCCGCCTGCTCGTAGACCGTGTTGCTGAAGCTTTCGGCGACTTCGGCGTATTTCTTCGCCGCGTTCTCGCTCTTCAGCGCATCGGCGATTTCCGCCTTGACCTCGGCGAGCGGCTTGGCGTGCTCGGGCTTGATGCCCGTCAGCTTGATGATGTGGTAGCCGTAGTCGGAACGCACGAGTCCGCTGGTCTCGCCTTCCTTGAGGCTGAACACGGCCTGCTCGAAGGCCGGCACCATCATGCCGCGGCCGAACCAGTCGAGATCGCCGCCCTTCGCCGCCGAGCCGGTGTCCTGCGAATTCTGCTGCGCGATCTTGGCGAAATCCGCCGGATTCTTCTTCACCTGCGCCAGCAGGCCCTCGGCCTTGGCGCGCGCCGCCGCGTCTTCCGCCGGCGCGGCGTCCTTCTTCGCCAGCACCAGGATATGGCTGGCGCGGCGCATTTCCGGCGTCTTGAAGCGATCGGCACGGGCGTCGTAATAGGCCTTGATGTCGTCGTCGCTCGGCGCGTACTGGCTCGCCATCTTGGCCTGGCTCAGCACCAGGAATTCGGCGCGCACCTGCTCGGGCATCTCGAACTGCTTGCGGTTCGCCTCGTAGAAGTTCTTCACCGCGTCCGGCGCCAGCTTGACCTGGGCCGCGTAGGCCTCCGGCCGCAGCAGCGCCTCGCCGATCTCGCGCTCCTCGAGCTGCACGGCCACCCAGCGGTCCGTGGCGGTGCGGCCCGGCAGCGCGCCGTCGGCGATCGCCGCGACCGATTGCTGCGCGCCGATGTCCTGGCGCACGCGCGCCTCGAAGCCTTCCTTGCTCAGTCCCTGCTGCGCCACCAGCATCTCGTACTTCTCCGGTGAGAACTTGCCGCCTTCCTGCAGCGAGGGCGCCGACATGATGAACTGCCGGAGCTGGTCATCCGACACCAGCAGCTTGGCCTTCGCCGCATGTACCGCCAGCAGGCGCTGGTTGACCAGTCCCTCGATCACGCTGCGGCGCAGCTCCGGGCTGTCGAGCAAGGCGGGATCGCGTCCGCCGAGCATGGGGCGCAGTTTCTCCTGCTGCTCGCGCAAGGCGCGCTGGAACTCCTGCATCGAGATCTTGGAGCCGCCGACGCTCGCCGCATCAGCGCCGGCGCCGATGTTGCGCACATAGGATTCGACGCCCCAGAACGCAAACGGCAGCGTGATGAGCGCAAGGAATATCTGGACGAGTCGCGGATTGTTGCGGACGTAATCGAACATGCTGGGAACCTGTAGTCTCGAAGATAAGGCGAACTGCGGCTCGCAAAAAAAGCGAACCGTAGTTCGCCTGTCGGCAGCAGCGGATTGTACTATTAGATTCGTTCTCGCCCCTGCCGGGGCCGTTCACGGGGAGACAGGATGAATTCGGATATCGCGTGGTGGATCTGGCTGCTCGGCGGCGCGGCGACGGGAGCGCTGCCGCTGTTCGGCGACAATCGCCTGCTCGGGCTTCTGCAGACGGCGCTGGTCGTCGGCTCGCCCTTCTACATCTTCTTCACCGCCGGCGCGAAATGGCTGCCCTTCGCGCTCTTCTACGGCGGTCTGATCGTCGTGTCGTCGTTCCTCTTCAAGCGGCGCGCGGCGCAAGAAACGGCGAAGCGCGAAGCGACGCTCGCGGAGAAGAAGAAGAACTGGAGTTGAGGCGGCGCCGCTCCAGACCACATAGAGACGGCCCGCGCAACCGGAAGGCGTTAGGCGGCGCGCGCCAGCGCCATGCGGATCTCGACAGTGTCGAACGGCACAGCCACCGTTTCTTCGCTGGTGCGCTCAACCAGCCCCAGTTCCACGAGGCGCCCAATATCGGCATGGACGTTCGAGTAGTTGCGCCCGGCCGCCTTCGCCAGGGCATAGACGCTCGCCGGCCCCATGCCGCGCAGCGTATTGAGCAGATCGAGGCGCGCCGGCGTCAGTTCCGAAAACAGCGTGCGCGCCGACTCGAACGACAGGCGATAGTCGGGCGCGCGCCCGCGCTTCGCCTCTGCGATCTGCTCACGCGCCGCGTTGAACACGGAACCCTTGCGGCTGACTTCGATGATCGCTTTCATGGCTTACCTCCAGTTCGTGACGTCGCGCTCGAAATCGGCCAGCAGCGCATCCAACGTTGTGAAAACATATGTTGCCTCGTCGCCGCCGACGTGCCGGTGGTCGCCCTTGCCGCGCTCGTTGTCGTAGCGCACGAAGCACGCGTCGGGCGTGCCGAAGAAGAGACGATACTTGTAGCGATGCGTGCAAGGCGGCAGCGGCTCGGCCAGTTCCCACACCACGATCTCGACGATGGAATTGTCGTCGCGGATTTCCTTCGCTTGGACGATGAGCGCCGCCTTCATATATTGCATTCTAGCAATATATTGCGCGCGCGCAATATGATCAGGCGACAGACCGGATCGCCTGGCCGCGGCAATGGAATCCGGTGGTGCCTTGGACGAGGGATGGTGGGCGTTGACGGGTTCGAACCGCCGACATCCTCCTTGTAAGGGAGGCGCTCTACCAACTGAGCTAAACGCCCGGAAAATGCCGCCGCGAAAGGTGGCGCATTCTACCAGCTAACAAACGGCAAGGCCGCCCACGGGCGGCCTTGCCGTTGCGGAACTCCTGCGGCTTCAGTGCGTGACCGCGGGCGGCGCGGGCGTCTCGACGGCCGGGACGGGTGCCGCGGCGGGCGGCGTCTCGGGCAGCGGCTCGGGCATGCGTTCGAGCGCAAGCTCGAGCACCTTGTCGATCCACTTCACCGGCAGGATCTCGATGCGGTTCTTGATCGTATCGGGAATCTCGGCGAGATCCTTGACGTTCTCCTCGGGAATCAGCGCCAGGCGGATGCCGCCGCGCACCGCGGCGAGCAGCTTCTCCTTCAAGCCGCCGATCGGCAGGACTTCGCCGCGCAGCGTGATCTCGCCGGTCATCGCCACGTCGGCGCGCACGGGGATGCCGGTGAGCGTCGACACCAGCGCCGTGGTAATCGCAATGCCGGCGGACGGGCCATCCTTCGGCGTCGCGCCTTCCGGCAAGTGGATGTGCAAGTCGTTCTTCTGGTAGAAGTCCTCGGTGATGCCGAGCTGCTTGCTGCGGCGGCGCACGACGGTGAGCGCGGCCTGGATCGACTCCTGCATGACCTCGCCGAGCTTGCCGGTGGTCATGGTCTTGCCCTTGCCGGGCACGGCGACGGATTCGATCGTCAGCAGTTCGCCGCCGACCTCGGTCCAGGCCAGGCCCGTGACCTGGCCGACCTGGTTCTCCTTCTCGGCCATACCGAACGAGTAGCGGCGCACGCCGATGTACTTGTCGAGGTTCTTCGCGTTGACGACGATCTTGTTCTTGCGCGCCTTCATCACCAGCGCCTTGACCACCTTGCGGCAGATCTTCGAGATCTCGCGCTCGAGCGCGCGCACGCCCGCCTCGCGCGTGTAGTAGCGCACGATGTCGCGGATCGCGTCGTCGGTGACGGTGAGCTCCTCGCGCTTGACGCCGTTGTTCTTCAGCTGCTTGGGCAGCAGGTAGCGGACGGCGATGTTGACCTTCTCGTCTTCCGTGTAGCCGGACAGGCGGATCACTTCCATGCGGTCGAGCAGCGCCGCCGGGATGTTGAGCGTGTTGGCGGTCGCCACGAACATCACGTCGGACAGGTCGAAGTCGACTTCGATGTAGTGGTCCTGGAAGGTGTGGTTCTGCTCGGGGTCGAGCACTTCGAGCAGCGCCGAAGACGGGTCGCCGCGAAAGTCCATGCCGAGCTTGTCGACTTCGTCGAGCAGGAACAGCGGATTCTTGACGCCGACCTTGCTCATGTTCTGCAGGATCTTGCCCGGCATCGAGCCGATGTAGGTGCGGCGGTGGCCGCGGATCTCGGCCTCGTCGCGCACGCCGCCCAGCGCCATGCGGATGAACTTGCGGTTGGTCGACTTGGCGATCGACTGGCCGAGCGAGGTCTTGCCGACGCCCGGAGGCCCGACCAGGCAGAGGATCGGCGCCTTGACCTTGTCGACGCGCTGCTGCACCGCCAGGTATTCGACGATGCGCTCCTTGACCTTCTCGAGGCCGTAGTGGTCCTTGTCGAGAATCTTCTCGGCGTTCGCCAGGTCCTTGGAGATGCGCGACTTCTTCTTCCACGGCAGGCCGATCAGGGTCTCGATGTAGTTGCGCACGACCGTCGCTTCGGCCGACATCGGCGACATCAGCTTCAGCTTCTTCATCTCGGCGTTGGCCTTGGTCAAGGCTTCCTTGCTCATGCCGGCGGCCTTGATCTTCTTCTCCATCTCGTCGAGGTCTGCACCTTCCTCGCCCTCGCCGAGTTCCTTCTGGATCGCCTTGACCTGCTCGTTGAGGTAGTACTCGAGCTGGCTCTTCTCCATCTGCCGCTTGACGCGGCCGCGGATGCGCTTTTCCACCTGCAGGATGTCGAGCTCGGTTTCGAGCTGGGCCAGCAGCTTTTCGAGGCGGCCGGCGACGTCGAAGAGTTCGAGGATTTCCTGCTTGAGCTCGAGCTTCATCGGCAGGTGCGCGGCGATGGTGTCGGCCAGGCGACCGGCCTCCTCGATGCCGGCGAGCGACGTCAGGATCTCCGGCGGAATCTTCTTGTTCAGCTTCACGAACTGGTCGAACTGCGCCAGGATCGTGCGTCGCATCGCCTCGACCTCGTGGCCGCCGCGCTCGTCGAGCGACAGCGGCGTGACTTCGGCGACGAACTGCGTGCCGCGGTCATCGACATGCGCGATGCGGGCGCGCTGCGTGCCCTCGACCAGCACCTTGACGGTGCCGTCGGGCAGCTTGAGCATCTGCAGGATGTTGGAGATGCAGCCGATGGTGTAGAGATCGCTCGCCTCGGGCTCATCCTTGGCGGCCGACTTCTGG
>DAIDAU010000277.1 GCA_027310465.1 Rhodocyclaceae bacterium | reverse complement strand
GGAGGACAGCGCGACGGATGTACGCTGAGCAACGCTAAGGCCGAACGGAGCAAGAACGGCCATCTTCAGGTCAGGCGTGCCAGCCCTGCGGCGGCGACTTCCCGGTAGACGGTCGATCGTCCAAGACCAAGTTGGCTGGCGGCCTTCGTTGGCGAAAGGCCGGCTTGGACCAGCTTCAGCGCGGCCTGCACCCTGTCGGCGTCCACAGGCTGGCGGCCAGGAACCTTTCCCCTGGCGCGGGCTGCTGCGATCCCGTCCTTAGTGCGCTCGGCGATGAGCCGACGCTCGAATTGCGCAATGGCCCCGAACACGTGGAAGATGAGTTCCCCGGCGGCCGAGGACGTGTCGAGCTTCTCTTCCAGGCTGAGGAGAGCCACACCGCGGCCCTTCAGTTGCTCGACCACGGAGATGAGTTCCGCGAGAGAGCGGCCGAGCCGGTCGAGTCGCACCACCGCCAGCGTGTCGCCGCGGCGTGCATAGGCCAGGAGTTCGATCAGACCGGGGCGGTCCATCGATTTGCCAGACCGAACGTCGGTGAACACCCGGATGGCGCCAGCCTGCTCCAGCCGTCTGGCTTGGCCGGCAACGTCCTGGTCGCCGGTGCTGACGCGGGCATAACCGAGAACATCTGCCATGGGGACGCCGTCTCTCAACCGGTCGTTCTGTGGACGATCGCGCTATTGCGCTTCTCGGGCCGTCGACTCCGTCCACAGAATGCGTCCCTAGTGGCCTCGCTGTCCATCATCATCGTCGGCGTTCTCTGGACGCTCAGGAGCGGTCCATGGGACGACGCGACCTGCTCAGCGCCGAGGAGCGCCGCCGCATCTTCGGCGTCCCGACCGAGCGCGATGATCTGGCGCGGTTCTACACCTTCGAGGCCGCCGACCTGGATCTGATCGGGACCCGACGTGAGGATCGCAATCGGCTCGGGTTCGGCGTTCAACTGGCCCTGCTACGCCATCCTGGGCTGACGCTCGCCCAGGTCGCGGTGCAGCCGGATGTCGATCTCGCGCCCATGACGGCCTTCGTCGCCGAGCAGCTCCGGATCCCGGCCGAGATCTTCAGGGCCTACGGCGCGCGGGACCAGACCCGGACCGACCACGCTCGTGAGGTCGCGACGGCACTGGGGCTGCGGTCGGCAACCCGCACTGATCTTCCGCTGCTGATCGAGGCCGCCGCCGCTGCCTCCTGGGCCACCGACAAGGGCGGGGTAATCGTGACGGCCATGATCGCTGCCCTGCGTGAGGCGAAGATCATGCTGCCTGCCCCCGCGACGATCGAGCGAGCGGGCGTGACCGGTCGGGCCAAGGCGCGCACGCGGACCTACGCCGCCTTGCTGGCGGGGCTGGGATCCGATCAGATCAGGGCGCTCGACGCCCTGTCGAGCGTGGGGACGAGAACCGGTCTTACCCGGCTGACCGAGCTGCGCACCATCCCGGTCGCGGCAAAGCCCGACCATGTCGGCGACATCCTCGCCCAGTTGCAGGCCGTGCGCGCCCTCGGCATCGACCCTCTCGCGGAGAGTCGTGTGCATCCGGACCGGCTCGCGCGCTTGGCGCGCGAGGGCCGCCTGTCTCCGGCCTACCTGATGGACCGCTATACGACGGCACGCCGGCGAGCGACGATCGTGGCGCTGCTCCTCGACCTCGAGGCTCGGCTGATCGACGCCGCCATCGAGATGGCTGACAAGCTGATCGGGGGCGCCTTCACTCGGGCCAAGAATGCGCAGGCGCGCCAGTATACTTCCACAGCGCGCGACGTCGGGCGGCTCATGCGTATGTTCCGCGGCACCATCGACGCGCTCGTAGCCGCAGCCGGCGCGGGCGAGGATCCGCTGCATGCCGTGGACGAGGCAGTTGGTTGGGCCAAGCTGTTGCGGGCGCGGGGCGAGGTGGCCGAGATCGCGGACGCCGCCGGCGTCGACCCGCTCGTGCGCGCCGCTGATCGCCATGCCACTCTTCGCAAGTTCGCACCGGCGCTGTTGGAAGCGCTCGAGTTCAAGGCCGCTTGTGGGAGCGACAAGACGGTCGCGGCCGTGCACCTCCTGCGCGAGCTGGCCGGTACGCACCGACGTGAGGTCCCGCGCGATGCGCCCATGCCGTTCAAGAAGGAGTGGCACGCCCTGGTGATCCGCGCGGACGGCCGCATCGACCGGCGCCTCTACGAAACTGCCGTGCTGGCCCACCTGCGCAACAAACTCCGCTCGGGCGACGTGTGGGTCGAACGTTCGTCGGCCTACCGGCGCTTCGACAGCTACATGCTGGCCTCGGCCGAGGTGGTTCCGATCACCTCCGAACTGGGTCTCCCCGCGACGGCCGACGCTTGGCTGGAAAGCCGCGCTCGCGAGCTCGACCGCCGACTGAAGCGGTTCGCGGATCGGCTCGGGAAGGGAAAGCTCGATGGCGTCGCAATGCGTGACGGCCGGTTGTCCATCACCCCTGTCCGGGCGATCGCCACGCCTGAGGCGAAACGGCTCGCAGAGCGGCTCGACGCACTGATGCCGCGCGCCCGGATCACCGAGCTCCTCCATGAAGCCGCCCGCGGCACGGGGTTCCTCTCCGCCTTTACCAACCTGCGCACCGGCGATCCGTGTCCAAACGAGAACGCGCTGCTCGCCGCCATCCTGGCTGACGCGACCAACCTCGGCCTCGCGCGCATGGCTGAGGCCAGCCAGGGGGTGACCCGCGACCAGCTCGTCTGGACCGCCGACGCCTACCTCCGGGAGGAGACCTACAAGGCCGCACTCGCGCGCATCATAGACGCCCACCACGCCCTGCCGATCTCCGCCGTTTGGGGCGACGGGACGACCTCCAGCTCCGACGGCCAGTTTTTCCGCTCCGGCAAGCGGGGTGCCGCCGCCGGCGAGATCAACGCCCGCTATGGCGTCGATCCCGGCTTCAGCTTCTACACCCACGTCTCCGACCAGCATGCCCCCTACCACGTGCGGGTGATCTCGGCCGCGACGCACGAGGCGCCCTACGTCCTGGATGGCCTGCTCCACCACGGGTCGAGCCTGCCTCTGGCCGAGCACTACACCGACACGGGCGGCGCGACCGACCACGTGTTCGCACTCTGCGCCATGCTGGGCTTCCGGTTCTGTCCGCGCCTGCGCGACTTCCCCGACCGACGATTGATTCCCATCGCGCCACCGACCGCCTACCCGGCGCTGGCGCCGCTGCTCGGCAAGAAGGTCCGCGCCGATGTCGTCCGGGAGCACTGGGGCGAGATCCTGCGCCTGGTAGCCTCGCTGAAGGCCGGCCACGCCGCGCCCTCAGTCATGTTGAAGAAGCTGGCCGCCTACGAGCGGCAGAACCAGCTCGACCTTGCGCTGCAGGAGGTCGGGAAGGTCGAGCGCACCCTGTTCATGCTGGACTGGCTCGAGAACCCTGTCTTGCGCCAGCGCTGCCAGGCCGGATTGAACAAGAGCGAGCAACGCCACCAACTCACGCAAGCCCTCTACACGTTCCGTCAGGGCCGCCTTGTCGACCGCTCGCATGAAGCGCAGCAATACCGGGCCTCCGGTCTCAACCTCGTGATCGCGTCCATCGTCTGGTGGAACACGACCTACATCGCCGATGGCGTCGATCATCTCCGGGGCGCCGGCGAACAGGTCCGTGACGAGGTTCTGGCCCACACCTCACCCGTGGGCTGGGAGCACATCGCCTTCTCCGGCGACTTCCTCTGGGACCGCGCCGCGGCGCTCCCGCACGGTCGCCGCCCGCTCAATCTCGGCCGAACGACCCGTCGGGTCGCCTGAGCCAGCCCGTTCACGGTTCAGTCCGCCTTAGCGTTGCTCAGCATGCAGAAGTCGCGCTGTCCTCA
>DAIDAU010000224.1 GCA_027310465.1 Rhodocyclaceae bacterium | reverse complement strand
GTGGTTGCCGCGCTTGCTCGCCAGCGACACGGCGATCGACGGAATCTCCAGTAGGTAGCCTTCTGTGGCGGCTGCGACGGTGCCCGAGTAGATCGTGTCGTCGCCCATGTTGGCGCCGAGATTGATGCCGGACAGCACGACGTCGGGCAGTTGCTCCAGCATGCCGGTGACGGCGAGGTGCACGCAATCGGTCGGCGTGCCATTGACGTAGTGATAGCCGCCGGCGGAACGGCGCAGCGTCAGCGGCCGGTCGAGCGTGAGGGAGTTGCTGGCGCCGCTGCGGTCGCGTTCCGGCGCCACGACGACTATTTCGGCGAGCCCGGCGAGCGCCTTGTCGAGCGCTTCGATGCCGGGAGCGAAGTATCCGTCGTCGTTGCTGAGCAGTATTCGCATGACGGCGGTCGTGGTCTCTGTCTATGTACTATCAATAAGGAATCGCCGCGGACCGAAGCCGAGTCATGGCTCCGGGCCGCGAACGAAAATTATACCGGACTTCCGTCAGGGCACCGCCGCGGGCGCCCGGATTTGCGGCACCGGCGGCGAATCTCCCTGTTGCTTCAATGGAAATTATCGGGATACGATCCGGCCTTCGAAAAAAATGCTGTCGTCGTTGCGTTCCGACCAAGGAGAAGAAAATGTGGGGAAATCTCGGCATCGGCAAGAAGCTTGGACTCAGTTTCGGCGGCGTCGTGCTTGCCGCCGTCCTGCTCGGCGCGATCGCGTGGAGCAAGGTCGGCGACATCGCGGGCGGCTGGGATGCCTTTGAACACGTCACGCTGAAGAAGCGCGACGCCGTGGCAGCCGGCCAGGTCGGCCTCATGGACGGCATCCACCACTTCAAGAACTACATCCTGCGCGCCGGCGACTACGACCGGAAATTCCGCGACGACATGGCGGCGATCCGCAAGGCCGCCGGCGACTACCGCGCCGCCGGGCAGCTGAGCAGCGACGAGGAAGGCGCGCTGCGGGACATCGAGCAAGGCGTCCAGGCCTACCTCGGCGCCGTCGACCAGGCCATCGCGGCCCGCGCGGCCGGACAGAACTCGAACGAGATCGATCGCGGCATCAAGGGCGCCGACCAGGCGCTCGGCGCCGCCTTCAAGACGCTGACCGACATCAACGCCGCGCGCACGCACGAGGCCTCGCTGGGATTCCAGGCCGTCGTCGCGTCGGCGGCCCTGTGGATCGCGAGCTTCTGCGTCGGCATCGTCGTCGTCAGCACGCTGGTTTCGGTCGCCGTGACGCGCAGCATCGTCGCGCCGCTCGCCGAGGCGCTGCAGGTGGCCGACCGCGTCGCCGAGGGCGACCTCACGGTGCGCGTCGAGGCGCGCTCGCAGGACGAGGTGGGACGCCTGATCGGCGCGATGCGCAAGATGGTCGCCAAGCTCGAGCAGATCATCGGCGAGGTCGGCGCCACCGCGGGCAACATCTCGAACGCCGCCGGCCAGGTGTCGTCCTCCGCGCAGTCGCTGTCCCAGGCGACCAGCGAGCAGGCCGCCAGCGTCGAGGAAACGACCGCGTCGATCGAGCAGATGACGGCATCGATCGGCCAGAACACCGAGAACGCCAAGGTGACGGACAACATGGCGAGCACCGCCGCGACCAAGGCCGTCGAAGGCGGACAGGCGGTCAACTCGACGGTGGAGGCGATGAAGTCGATCGCCGGCAAGATCGGCATCATCGACGACATCGCCTACCAGACCAACCTGCTCGCGCTCAACGCCGCCATCGAAGCGGCGCGCGCCGGCGACCATGGCAAGGGCTTCGCCGTCGTGGCCGCCGAAGTCCGCAAGCTGGCCGAGCGCAGCCAGGTGGCGGCGCAGGAGATCGGCGAGCTGGCGAGCTCGTCGGTCAAGACGGCGGAACAGGCCGGCCAGCTGCTCGACGCCATCGTGCCGAGCATCACGCAGGCATCGGCGCTGGTGCAGGAGATCGCTGGCGCGTCGGCGGAGCAATCGGCCGGCGTCGGCCAGATCAACGCTGCGATGGGCCAGCTCAACAAGGCGACGCAGCAGAACGCCGCGGGCGCCGAGCAGCTCGCCGCCACCGCCGAGGAAATGGGCGCGCAGTCGGAGCAGCTGCAAACCCTGATGGGCTTCTTCAAGCTCGCCGAAGCGCGCGCCGCCTAGAAGCTTTCGCCCTCGCGCAGATAGCGCCACTGTCCCGGCGGCAGGTCGCCGAGGCGCACGCGCCCGATGCGCACGCGCTTCAACCCGGTCACGCGCAGGCCGACGAGCTCGCACATGCGGCGGATCTGGCGCTTCTTGCCTTCCTTGAGGATGAAGCACAGCTGGTCGGGATTGGCCCAGCTCACCTTGGCCGGACGCAGCGCCTTGCCGTCGAGCGACAGGCCGTGGTTGAGCAGCGCCAGCCCGTGCGCATCGAGCTTGCCTTCGACGCGCACCAGGTATTCCTTCTCGACCGTCGAATCCTCGCCGATCAGTTGGCGCGCGACGCGCCCGTCCTGCGTCAGCACCAGCAGCCCGGTGGAGTCGATGTCGAGCCGGCCGGCCGGCGCCAGGCCCTTGAGATGCGCCGCCGAGAAGCGCGCGCTCCTGTCGGCGGCATGCTGCGTCTGTGCCTTGATCAGCGTCACGGCCGGCTGGTAGCCCTCCTCTGCCTGGCCCGACACGTAACCGACCGGCTTGTGCAGCAGGATCGTCACCTGGCGCGCCTGCTGCGCGCGCGCGGCGCTGCCGAGCGTGATGATCGCGTCCGGCGCGGCGCGCGTGCCGAGCTGGGTGACGCGCTCGCCGTTGACGAACACCAGGCCGCGCTCGATGTAGGCATCGGCCTCGCGCCGCGAGCACAGGCCGCGCTCGGCCATCAGCTTGGAGATGCGTACGCCATCGGCATTGGATGGGGCAGCGCCCGCGGAAGGCACCGCCGACTTCTGCACGCGTCGCAGCAGCCGCTTTTGTTCTGGCTTTTGTTGTTGGGTCATGGCGGCGCATTTTAACTGCGCCTAACCGGCCGTTGTGGCGGGGCTCGCACACCGGTTGGTCGCCGGATGCGGCAGGTCTGCGCAGTGCCGATTTGGCGCAGCGCCGCGGCGAGGGCGAGCTGGCCGGGGTTTCCGGCCGCGTTGTCCGAGCGCAGCGAGTTCAGCGGCCGGCCGGCCGGTTCGCTCTCGCCGCGGGAACCCGAAGGGCGCGGAGCCCATGAGGCACTGCGCAGACCTGTCGCATCCGGCGCGCTCAACTGCCAACCGCCTAAGCCACTCCCACGCCAGGCAGGCGCTTGAGCCTCCGATATAAGGTGTTGCGGCTGATGCCCAGCCGCCGCGCCGCCTCCGACATGTTGCCGTTCGACGCCGCGACGGCGCGCCCGATCACCGCGTTCGACAGCGCACGCAGATCCTCCTCCGCGGCGGCCGGCGGTGCGGCCTGCGGCACTGCCGGCTGCCGCAGTTCCTCGGCGAGGTCGTCGGGCAGATGGCGCCAGCCGATCGCCGTCTCGCCCGCGTCGAGCAAGGCGCAG
>DAIDAU010000176.1 GCA_027310465.1 Rhodocyclaceae bacterium | reverse complement strand
GCGGCACGATGCGCACGCCCTTCAACAGCGTGACGACTGCGAAGGCCAGCAGCGCGACGACGAATACGAATCCTGCACCCATGGCTTCCTCCATCACGGTTTTCCCACTTTCAGCATGCTGCCCTCGACGGCCAGCACTTTGACCCGCTCGCCGGCGGCGATCGCCTCGTCGGCGATGCACGGCCAGCTGTCGCTGCCCAGCAGCGGCTTCTGGAAACGCACCTCGCCCTTCTCGAACGGCGCGACGCTGCGCGCCAGCAGGCCGACCTCGCCGACCACGTCGGCATCCGACATGCCGATGCGCGTCTTGTGCTGGCCGGGCTTGAAGACGCGGAACCACAAGGCGACCAGCGTCAGCGAGGCGACCAGCCAGAGCGACAATTGAGCCGTGAGGTCGAACGCCGGCGCGATCGCGACGACCAGCGTGACGAGCAGCGCGCCGAGGCCGAACCAGATCAGGACGAAGGCGGGCACCGCGAGCTCGACCAGCATCAGGACGATGCCGGAGACTGCCCATTGCCACCATTCCATCGCCGCGCCTCCCGAATTCGTTATGCGGCTAGTCTAGGCCAACTTCTGGCGCAGCGCCTCGAACAGGCAGACCGCCGCCGCGGCCGCGACGTTCAGCGATTCGCTGTCCGCGGCCATCGGAATCGTCGCGCGCACCTTGGCGAGCGCGCCGAGGCTTTGCGAGACTCCCGCGCCTTCGTTGCCGAAGATCCAGGCGACCGGACCGCGCAGGTCGAGTTCGTAGAGCGGCGTGCCGCCGCCCACCACGGTAGCGACGCTGAGACCATCGTAGCTCTTCAATATTGCCGCTAGATCCGCGTGCTCGCGGATCGCGAGGCCGAAGTGCGCCCCCTGCGCCGCGCGCAGCACGCGCAGGGTCCAGGCGCCCGCGCAGCCGGGACCCAATAGCGCTTCGCGGACGCCCGCGGCGGCGGCGGTGCGCAGGAGGGTGCCGACGTTGCCGGCGTCCTGGATGCCTTCGAGCAGCACGCAGGAATCCTGCGGCGGCTCGCTCGGCACATCGGGAATGGCGATCGTCGCGAGGATGCCGACGGGGCTCGGCATGCCGCTGATCTCGGCGAACAGCGCGTCGCGCAGGCGCAGCACCTCGACGCCCACATGCGCGGCCAGCGCCGCCTGGATCTCCGGGTTGCCTTCGCCGCTCTCGCTGACGGCGAGCAGTTGCGGCAGGCCGACGCGCGCCCGGTACTCCGAGACGAGATGCACGCCGTCGATCACGGCACGCCGCTGGCGCTGCTGTTCGCGTCCGTCCTTGGCCAGCAGCCGCAGCGCCTTGAAGGTCGGGTTGTCGCGCGAGGCGATGCTCTTCATCGCCGTGTCAGCCGCATCGCGCCAGGGCTTCCCGCACGGGGGCGAAACTGCGCCGATGGAACTCGGCCGCGCCGTGCAGCCGCAGCGCCTCGAGATGCGCCGCCGTGCCGTAGCCCTTGTGGCGGTCCAGGCCGTACTGCGGCGCCAGCGCGTGCAGCCGCAGCATCTCGGCGTCGCGCGAGGTCTTGGCCAGGATCGAAGCCGCCGAGATCGCGGCGATCGTCGCATCGCCGCCGACGATGGCGCGGGCCGGCACGTCGAACCGCGGCAGGCGGTCGCCGTCGACCAGGATCTCGGCCGGGACGATGGACAGCGCGGCGACGGCGCGTTCCATGGCGAGCAGCGTCGCCTGGAGAACGTTGATGCGGTCGATCTCCTCGACGGAAGCCCAGGCGATTCCCCATGCCAGGGCCTTCTCCTTGATCTCGTCCGTCAGCGCGTCGCGCTTCTTTTCGGAGAGCTTCTTGGAATCGTCGAGCCCTTCGATCGGCCGCGCGGGATCGAGGATCACGGCGGCGGCGAAGACCGGGCCGGCCAGCGGACCGCGCCCGGCTTCGTCGACGCCGCAGATTCTCATGCCGCCGCCTGGAGGTACGGCAGGATGGCCGCCGCGGCCTTCTCGGCCGTGCCCTGCTTCAGCTGCCGGTGGAGCCTCTCGAACAGCTCGGCCAGGCGCTGGCGCACCGGCTGGTCCATCAGCAGGTTGCCGAGCGCCTGGGCGAGGTTGTCCGGCGTGGCATCGTCCTGCAGGAATTCCGGCACGGCGAAACGGCCGGCGAGGATGTTGGGCAGCCCGACCCAGGGCTGGTAGCGCATGCGCCTCATCAGCCGCCAGGACCACGGCGACATGCGGTAGGCGACGACCATCGGCGTCTTCAGCAGCGCCGCTTCGAGCGTCGCCGTGCCGCTGGCGACTAGGGCGCAGTCCGCGGCGGCCAAGGCGTCCTGCGCATGGCCGAACAGCATCTTGATCGGCAGCTCCTGCGCGCCGAGCTTCCACAGCGCCTCCTCGAACTGGTTGCGCGTCTCGCGCGAGACCAGCGGCGCCAGGAACAGCGCCGCGGGAAAGCGTTCGTGCAGGCGCTGCGCGGTCTCGATGAACAGCTCGCCCATGAACTGCAGTTCCGACTGCCGGCTGCCCGGCAGCAGCGCGAAGATCGGCGCGTCCTCGGGCAGTTCGAGGCGCGCGCGCGCCGCGGCGCGGCTGCCGTCGAGCGGGATCATGTCGGCCAGCGGATGGCCGACGTAGCTGACCGGTATGCGGCGCGCGTCGTAGATCGCCGGCTCGAACGGGAACATCGCCAGCATGCGGCTGACGGAGCGCCCGATCTTGTCCAGGCGGCCGCCGCGCCAGGCCCACACCGAGGGGCTCACGTAGTGGATCGCCGGAATGCCGCGCGACTTGAGCTTCTTCTCGACCGCGAGGTTGAAGTCGGGCGCATCGACGCCGATGAAGACGTCCGGCTGCTCGCGCAGCAGGCGCGCGATCAACTGCCGCCGGATTCCGGTGATCTCGCGGTAATGGCGCAGCACCTCGGCGTAGCCGCGCACGGCAAGCTTCTCCGCGGGCCACCAGGCATCGAGCCCCTCGCGCTGCATCTTGGGGCCGCCGATGCCGACGAAGGTCGCGTCCGGCAGGCGCTGCTTGAGGGCAGCGATCAGGTGCGCCGCCAGCAGATCGCCGGAGGCTTCGCCGGCCACCATTGCGATGCGCGGCGCGGCCATCGTCAGCGGACGATGCCGCGGCCCGGTTGGGCCAGGAAGTCGGCCAGCGGACCGAGCTCGCCGACGCTTTCGCGTTCCGCCGCGAGGGCTGCCGCCGCTTCCTCCAGCTTGAGGCCGGACTTGTAGATCGTCTTGTAGGCGCGCTTGATCGCCATGATCGTCGGCGACGCGAAGCCGCGCCGCTTCAGGCCCTCGCTGTTGATGCCGTGCGGTGCCGAGGGATTGCCCGCGACCGTCACGTAGGGCGGCACGTCCTGGAACAGGATCGTGCCCATGCCCGTCATGCTGTGCGCGCCGATGCGCACGAACTGGTGCACCACGGTGAAACCGCCGAGGATCGCCCAGTCGCCGATGTGCACGTGGCCGGCGAGCTGCGCGTTGTTGGCGAAGATGGTGCGGTTGCCGATCTGGCAGTCGTGCGCCAGATGCACGTAGGCCATGATCCAGTTGTCGTCGCCGAGGCGCGTCACGCCCACATCCTGCACCGTGCCGCAATTGAAGGTGCAGAACTCGCGGATGGTGTTGCGGTCGCCGATCTCGAGGCCGGTCGGCTCGCCGGCGTATTTCTTGTCCTGCGGCTCGGCGCCGATCGAGTTGAACTGGAAGATGCGGTTGTCGCGGCCGATGCGCGTGTGGCCGCCGATGACGACGTGCGGCCCGACCCAGGTGTTGTCGCCGATCTCGACGTGCTCGCCGACGATCGAGTAGGCGCCGATCTCGACGCCGCTGCCGAGCCGCGCGCCCGGATGGACGATCGCGGTGGGATGAATCGCGGTCGCGCTCATTCGACGGCGCGGACGGTACAGATGATTTCAGCCTCGGCCGCGACCTGGCCGTCAACCTTGGCGACGCCCAGGAACTTCCAGATGCCGCGCTTGTTGAGCGTCAGGGCCACCTCGAAGATCAGCTGATCGCCGGGACCGACCGGGCGCTTGAAACGGGCATTGTCGATGCCGACGAAATAATAGACCGACTTGTCGTCCGGCTTGTTGCCCTGCGTCTTGAAGGAGAGAATGGCGGCCGCCTGCGCCATGGCCTCGACGATCAGCACGCCGGGCATGACCGGATGATGCGGATAGTGGCCGGGAAAGAACGGCTCGTTCATGCTGACGTTCTTCAGCGCGGTGATGCGCTCGCCGGGGACGACGTCCACCACCCGGTCGATCAGCAGGAACGGATAGCGATGCGGCAGGTATTCGAGGATCTGGTGAATGTCCATCGCGGTCATGATTTTCTTCCTTCTTCCAACGCGGCGAGCCTGGCTTCGAGGGCGCGTATTTTATCGGCCATCGCATCGAGATGCCGCAGCCGCGCGAAATTTTTCAGCCAGGCCTCGTGCTCGAGGAACGGCACCGTGCCCGTGTAGTTGCCGGCGCTCGCGATCGATTTCGCGACCAGCGTGCCAGCCGATACGTTGACGTCGTCGGCGAGCTTCAGGTGGCCGAGGATGATGGCGCCGCCGCCCACCGTGCAGCGCCGGCCGATCGTGGCGCTGCCGGCG
>DAIDAU010000166.1 GCA_027310465.1 Rhodocyclaceae bacterium | reverse complement strand
GCCGCGACCCATCGCAAGGCCATACCGGCATCCCGTTGTCGACATCATCGAGCTCCCGGGCTTGGCGCAGCACCCGGCGGGTGGCCGCATGATGCTCTTTCGGCAGGCGTTCCATGATGTTGCGCGCCTTGTGTGTGTGGATCTGGCAGCGCTGGATCGCGGCGGCCGAACCGAAGGTGCGGCGGATCGCCTTCGACAAGGTGCGGATTCCGATTTATTCCGGCCGGGTATTCCGATTTGAAGCCGGCCACCGTTCCGACATGAAGCCGGCCACCATTCCGAAATAAAACCGGCCGGCATTCCGATCTGAAGCCGGGCGGTTTTTCGAGAAGGTAGCGTTTTCGTTTGGGTCAGTCCCTCGGGCATCAAGTCCCTCGTTGATCAACGGGGGAAGCGGATGCCTGCCAAGCGAGAACTGACCATGCGACAGATACGACAAATGCTGCGGCTTGCCCGTGATGGGGTGAGCGCCCGGGAGATCGGCCGCACGCTCGGGGTGGCGCGCAGCACGATCCAGGACAATCTCAAGCGCGCCTCAGCTGCCGGGCTTACGTGGCCTTTGGCGGGCGATCTGACTGATGCTGTTCTTGAACAGCGCCTATTTGCCCACGCCGGCGTCAGGCGCGGCTTCCGTCGGCGCGTCGAGCCAGATTGGGCCTCGCTTGCCTGCGAACTGAAGCGGCCTGGCGTCAATCTGATGGTGCTCTGGGAAGAGTACCGCGCGGTTCACCCGGAAGGATATGGCTACAGCCGGTTCTGCGATTTATTCCGGGAGTTCGAGCGGCGCCTGTCTCCGACGATGCGGCAGGATCATCCGGCCGGCGACAAGGTATTTGTTGATTACTCCGGCAAGAAAATCATGATCGTCGATCGCAACACCGGGGTTGTGCGTGAAGCGGAAATCTTCGTCGCCGTGCTTGGCGCCTCGAATTACACCTACGCCGAGGCGACCTGGACGCAGACACTTCCGGACTGGATCGAGGCCCATGTCCGCATGTTCCGGTTCTTTGGCGGGGTGCCACGGCTTGTCGTTCCGGACAATTTGAAGTCCGGCATCCACCGGGCCTCGTTCTACGATCCTGAAATCAATCGCAGCTACGGGATGATGGCGTCCCATTATGGCGTCGGCATCCTTCCAGCACGGCCACGAAAACCCCGGGATAAGGCAAAAGTGGAAGCCGGGGTGCGTTTTGCCCAGACCTACATCCTGGGGCGGCTTCGCCGGCAGACCTTCTTCTCGCTGGTCGAGGCGAACGCGGCAATCGCCGCCGCGCTGGAGCGGATCAACGCGCACGTCATGCGCCGGCTCGGCGTTAGTCGTCGACAATTGTTCGAAACGGTCGAGATGCCTGTCCTGGCGCCGCTGCCGGATGCCGATTATCAGTTCGCGGAATGGCGCGTGGCCCGCGTCTCGCTCGATTATCATGTCGAGATCGACGGGTTCTTTTACTCTGTTCCCCATGGGCTGATCCGGGAGCAGGTCGACGTTCGCGCCACCACCCGGACCATCGAGCTGTTCCATCGGGGTTCGCGTGTTGCAGCTCACCAGCGCCGTTACGGCGGCCGCCGGCACGGCACCGATCCTGACCACATGCCCAGCGCGCATCGGCGTTACGCCGAGTGGACTCCCGAGCGGTTCCGTCGCTGGGGACGATCGATCGGACAAAACACCGAAGGTCTCGTCCTCGCCATCCTGGCTAATCGGCCTCATCCCGAACAGGGATTCCGGACCTGTCTGGGTGTGCTTCGGCTGTTCAAGGATCTCGATCCGGAACGCGCCGAGTTGATCGCTGCCCGCGCCATCGCGGTCCGCGCGCTGACCTACAAGAGCATTGCCTCGATCATCGCCAACAAACTCGATCGCAGCGCTCGCGCCACTGATGACACGGTCGTCGACCATCCCAATCTCCGCGGCCCCGGCTACTTCCATTGAAAGGAAAATCCAGCATGCTGACCCACCCCACGCTTGACCTGCTGCAAAATCTCGGTCTCCACGGCATGGCCAAAGGCTTCAAGGAGCTTGATGCCCAGCCCGAAGCACGCAGCCTCGAACATGCCGAATGGCTGGCCCTGCTCCTGGAACAGGAGAAAACGCAGCGTCAGCAAAAGCGGTTTGAGAGCAGAGCTCGCGCCGCCAAGCTGCGTCATGCCGCTTGCATCGAGGATGTCGACTACCGTGCCATCCGCGGGCTCGACCGCGCGCTCTTTCTAAAACTCGCCGCCGGCGACTGGATCCGGGCAAGACATAATCTCCTCGTCACCGGGCCGTGCGGCGTTGGCAAAAGTTGGCTTGCGTGCGCTCTCGGCCACAAGGCTTGTCGGGATGACTTCGCCGTTGCCTACCATCGTGTCCCGCGTCTGTTCGCCGCTCTCGCACTCGGCCGCGCTGATGGACGGTATACCAAGATGCTGCGGGCGATCGCACGACTCGACCTGCTGATTCTTGACGACTGGGGACCAGAACCCCTCGACGCAGAACAACGCCGTGATTTGCTGGAAATCATCGAGGATCGATACGAAGCTCGTTCGATCATCGTCACCAGCCAGCTGCCCGTCGACCGCTGGTACGAGATCATCGGAAACCCCACCATCGCCGACGCCATCCTCGATCGCCTCGTTCACAATGCCTATCGCATCGAACTGAAGGGAGAGAGCCTCAGGAAGCAGAAGCAACCCGCTCAAGACCAACCGGTCTCTTGACCTTCCAAGCCCTCAACGACATCATGAATTTGACCCATGCGAACGACGCCACGGGTGGCCGGCTTCAGATCGGAATACCTGGCCGGCTTCGAATTGGAATGCATGGCCGGCTTCGTTGGAATCCGCAGCGAAGGCAACAAGCATCCGCTGGCGGTTGTCAAAGGCGCCACCGAGAATACTGCGGCCGTGCAGTTGCTGCTGGACAACCTGACCGGCCGCGGGCTCGATCCTACCGTCTGCCGCCTCTCCATCGTCGATAGTGCCAAGGCGCTGTCGAAGGAGATTCGCCAAACCTTCGGCCGTCACACGCCGATCCGACGGTGTCAGATCCACAACGCCAGCAACATCGTCAAGCGCCTATAGGGCCATCTGCGTCGACGGTCCGCAAGGC
>DAIDAU010000151.1 GCA_027310465.1 Rhodocyclaceae bacterium | reverse complement strand
CGAGGCCGACGCCGCCGAGGCCGACGTCGATCACCGACATCTGCCACTGCGTGGCCGCCTCGCCGGCGCGGAAATAGCACGGCCGGCGCTGCGTGAGCGGCAGCGACAGGCGGAAGAAGTCGCGCCGCTGCATGCGGATGTAGCTGGTGGGAATGGCGGTCGCGAACGCCGGCCGCTTGCTGTAGCTGACCTGCCAGATGCGCGTGGAGACGAACTGGTTGCGCACGCCCTGCGGGCTGGCGACGAAGTAGCTGCGCGGGCTGGCGAGCAGGCGCTTGTTGACGTCCTCGCTGGCGCCCCAGTCGAAGACGACGGTGTCGGCCTCCTCGTCGACGTCGAGCAGCACCGTCGTCAGGCTCTCGCGCCCGCCGTCGAAGGTCACGTTGACCAGCTCGCCGTCGTTGATCAGCTGCCGCAGGTAGAAGACGATCTCGCGGCGGAAGGTGATCTTGAAAGCGTCGACGTTGTCTTCGGTGTTGGTGGTCATGAACGGGAAACGTGCTGTTCCGTGAAACGCGCTATTGTCGCTTGGGACTGGCGGTCTAGGCAATCGATAATCGCGATGCCGGGGGTGCTCCTGAGCCACGTCAATTGACGCTTGGCGAACTGGCGCGTGGCGAAGATGCCGCGGTCGCGCAGTTCGGCGGCCGGGAGCCGTCCCTCCAGCATGTCCCACACCTGGCGGTAGCCGACGCAGCGCATCGACGGCAGGGCGGCGTCGAGCCGGTAGCGGCTGCGCAGCATTTCCACTTCGCCGACGAGGCCATCGGCGAGCATGGCATCGAAGCGCTGCGCGATGCGCTGGTGCAGCACGGCGCGGTCGCCCGGCACCAGCGCGAGCGCCAGCATGCGGTAGGGCGGCGCCGCCTCGGCCTGGCGCGCGAAGAAGGCGCCGAGCGGCTCGCCGGCGATGCGCACCACTTCGAGCGCGCGCTGGATGCGCTGGGCGTCGGTGGGGGCGAGCCGCGCCGCGGTCTCCGGGTCGGCTGCGGCGAGTTCGGCGTGCAGGGCCGGCCAGCCGCGCAATCGCGCCTCGGCGTCGATCGCGGCGCGCAGTTCGGGATCGGCCTGCGGCAGGTCGGCGAGGCCGGAGCGCAGCGCCTTGAAATAAAGCATGGTGCCGCCGACCAGCAGCGGCACGTGGCCGCGCGCCGCGATCTCGGCCATGACGCGCAGCGCATCCTCGCGGAAGCGTGCGGCCGAGTAGCGCTCCTCGGGGGTGACGAGATCGATCAGGTGGTGCGGAAAGCGCTCCAGCGTGGCGCGATCGGGCTTCGCCGTGCCGATGTCCATGTCCTTGAACACCTGCGCCGAATCGACGCTGACGATCTCGACGGGGAAGCGCGTGGCGAGATCCATCGCCGCCGCAGTCTTGCCGCAGGCGGTGGGACCCATGAGGAGGATGGCGGGCGGAAGCCCGCTCATTTCCCGCGCATGAACAGCTTGTCGAGCTCCGCCATGGTGAGCTGCACCCAGGTCGGGCGGCCGTGGTTGCACTGGTCGGCGCGCTCCGTGGCTTCCATCTCGCGCAGCAGCGCGTTCATCTCGGGCAGGGTCAGCGCGCGGTGGGCGCGCACCGAGCCGTGGCAGGCCATGGTGGCGAGGATCTCGTTGCGGCGCGCTTCGACGACGCGGCTGGCGGGCTGCTGCGCCAGGTCGGCGAGAAGATGGCGCACCAGCGCGGCGACGTCGCCGCCGGCGAGCAGCGCCGGCACGGCGCGCACGGCAAGCTGCTGCGGGCCCGCGGGTGCGACGTCGAAGCCGAGTTCGCGCAGCGTCTCGCGCTTTTCCTCGGCGCAGGCCAGTTCGAGCGCGTCGGCGGCGATCAGTGCCGGCACCAGCAGCGCCTGCTGCGGCGGCGGCCCGGCGTCGAGCGCGCGCTTGAGCTTCTCGTAGAGCACGCGCTCGTGGGCGGCGTGCATGTCGACGAGCGCGAGGCCGGCGTCGTTCTGCGCGAGGATGTAGACGCCGTGAAGCTGTGCGAGCGCGTAGCCGAGCGGAGGCGCCGCGCCAGCCTTGGTGTGGGGCGCCGCGCGCTCGAGCGTCGCGACGCCGGCGCCGAAAGCCTGCTGCGCGAAGGCGAGGTAGGCCTTGGCGTCGGGCTCGCGCAATTCGAAACCGGCCTGCCGCGGCGGCACGAAGGCGGGCGCCGGCGTCGCCGGAGCGGCCGCGCGCGCGGCGGCGAGCGGCTCGGCGAGCGCCCGCGTCAGCGCGTGGAAGACGAACTGGTGCACGCCGCGGCTGTCGCGGAAGCGCACTTCCGTCTTGGCCGGGTGGACGTTCACGTCGACCG
>DAIDAU010000149.1 GCA_027310465.1 Rhodocyclaceae bacterium | reverse complement strand
TTCGAGGGCTGTGCCAGGCGGGAGCGGGTGCTCCCGCCCATCAGTGGATGGAATCGGCGCTCCCGGTTGTGGTCGGCAGAGTCGCCCAGGTCCGATCCTGCGGGGGAAAGTGTATCGCAAGGGCGGTCAGCCAGGAGGGATTAACACGGCGCTTGACGCGCCGGCTTTCATGTGTGACACGTCACCCCTGGGAGGGTTGCTGTGGAGTACCGCGCGGTTAGCGCGCGGTAACCTGCTGAAAAGCCGAAACATGAAGGGCAAAACGCGCCTGGCGGCGCGTTTTTTCGTTACCGCAGGGTAACTTGTTGAATCTTCGTGTTTGAAGCGTCTAAGGGAGAGTAGAGGCAGGGCGGCGATCATGGAGAAGGAAGCGACGGAAAAGACGACGCTGCGGAACAAGTCCATCGGCATCAAGGCGAGCGAGGAAGAATACGCGGCGCTCGAAAATTGGCCCACCACCAGTTGGCCCAGACCGAATCTGGGTTACACTCCAAAGCCGCGACTTCCGCCGGACAGAAGCAGCTCAGTCGTCCAATCCAGAGTTCGGAAGTCGTCCTCCAGTCCCCGCCATTCAAATTAAAGGACTTGCGCACTCCTCGACAAAGCACAAACGGGTGCCAAAAGGACACGGATTTGTGCCCTTTTCCTGATCAAATTCCCAAGGTGATATTCAGCGTGTGCCGATGGAGATCGCCGAGCAGATCGTGACTGAGGCGCAATGCAAACGTGATCTGATCGGGGGGGTCCGATGCTGGCAAGAATGTACGAGCGCTGGCTGAAAGACTATAGTGCAATCGGCTATGCGATCAGCCAGGGAGTCCCAGACTCGTTGTCGACCGCCCAGCAGAATTTGTGCGCCGAATTGATGAACTCCGAACGGGCCGCGCCGTTTCCACCACGCATGTCAACGGCGGAGTGAAAGTAGACCACTGGGGCGGAGGAAAAGTAGACCAGAACGATAAGCTGAGAGTTTGAGGATAGTCGGGGAGGATGGCGTCTGAAGCGGAGGCCTGCGCCGCCTGCAAGGCGGCGCATTTAGGCCGGAGCGGAAGACGCCATCCTCCCCGAGGCGCGTTCGGGGACGTGGGTTAGGACTGCGGCGACTGATTGCGCCGGCGTTTGCTCTGCTTCAGCCGGTAGCTGTCGCCGTTCATTTCCAGGATGTGGACGTGGTGGGTCAGGCGATCGAGCAGCGCGCCGGTCAGCCGCTCCGAACCCAGCACCTCGGTCCACTCCTCAAACGGCAGATTGCTGGTGACCATCGTCGAGCCGCGTTCATAGCGCTGGCTGAAGACCTCGAACAGCAGTTCGGCACCGGACTTCGACAGGGGCACGAATCCCAACTCGTCGACGATCAGCAGTTCGTAGCTGGCCAGTTGTTTCTGCAGGCGCAGCAGGCGCTTCTCATCGCGGGCTTCGATCAGCTCGTGGACCATGGCGGCGGCGGTGATGAAACGCACGCGATAGCCCTTCTGGCACGCCGCCAGCCCCAGAGCCAGCGCCAGGTGCGTCTTGCCGGTGCCGGAGTTACCCAGCGCCAGTACGCACTCGTGGCGCTCAATGAACTCGCAGCGGGCCAGCTCCAGCACCAGCGCCTTGTTCAGCGAGGGCATCGCGGAGAACTCGAACGTCTCCAGGCCCTTCACGACGGGGAAGCGAGCCTGGTGAATGCGGCGCTCGGTGGCGCGCCGCTCCCGCTCCAGCAGTTCGTGCTCGGTCAGGCGCAACAGATAGCGCGGATAATCGAGACTCTCTTGCGCGCACTGCCGCGCCAGCTTGTCGTACTCACGGAGAAACGTCGGCAGGCGCAGCTGCTTCAGGTGATGTTCGAGCAGCACCTGCGGCGTCTCGGCAGTGGGCGGGAGTGGTGGAGTGCTCATCGTGCTCCCTCGCTCAGCAGCGCCATATATGCCGAAGGCTGCGTGGTCTGAACCTGAGCTAGCGGCAGGTGCGGGTAGCTCGCCAGATCAAGCCGCGGCGGACGTCGCTCGATGCGGCACAGCAGCAGATGTTTGACCGCGTCGTAGCTGATCGTGCCCAACCGCAGCGCATCTTCGATGGCCAGCGTGACCTCGCCGAGCGAAAACGTCTCCAACAGCCGCAGCACCTGGATGTACTCGCGCGTACCGCCTTTCTTCAGCCGCGCCTCCAGCAAGCGTCGCAACTGCGCAAAGCAGGCGGGCAGTTCCCAGCCGGCCAGCGGCGCCGCCTGGTCCAGGGCGCGCGGCTTCTGTTCCAGCAGCGCCAGGTAATGCCGCGGTTCGAAGATCATCGCCTCGCGCTCGTAGCTGCGCCGGTGGCGGGCGATCACCTGACTGCCGCAGACGATCACCACCTCGTGCACGAAGCCCTTCACCAGCACTTCACGGTGGGCATATGCGGTTGGCACCGAGTAGTCGTTGCTGCGATAGCGAACCAGCGCCAGCGAGCTGACACGGCCCGCGCGTTTGTCGCAGGCTTCGAACGGCACCGCCGGCAGCGGCAACAGCACCGCCTGGTCCCGCTCGAAGCGTTCGCCGATCGTCTCCTTCTCGCCGCGCACCCGATGCTGCCGGTGCGCGATGCACTGCTGCCGCAGATAACGGTTTAGTTCTTCCCAACTGCCGGCGCGCGGGATCGGTACCAGGAAGTTCCGTCGCACGTAGCCCACCAGTCCTTCCACGTTGCCCTTGTCGTTGCCCTTCGCCGGTCGGCCGAACCGCTCCGCAAATAGATAGTGACTCTGCAGCGCGGAGAAGGTCCGCGTCTTCTGACGCTCGCCGTCGCCCGTGATCCGCGCCACCGCCAGGCGGGTGTTGTCGTACAAGATGGAGTGCGGAACTCCACCAAAATGGCCAAACGCCTGGTTGTGACCTTCGAGAAACGCCTCGCTCGTCTCGGCCGGGAACGCCATGACAAAACAGTCGTCCGAGTGCGGCAGATCGATGGCGAAGTAGTGCGCCTTCTGCTCCACGCCCGCGATCACCACCTGTGCCTCGCCGAAGTCCACTTGCGCCTCGCCCGGCGCGTGCGTCAACGGCACAAACACTTCCTGGCTGCGATGCTTCGACAGCCGCACGTAGTCCTTCACGATCGTGTAGCCGCCGCTGTACCCGTTCTCGGCCCCCAGCCGGTCGAAGATCCGCTTCGCCGTGTGCCGCTGCTTCACCGGCTTCGTCTTGTCGTCCTCGAGAATCGTGTCGATGATCGCCAGCCACGGCCCCAGCTTCGGCCGTCGTGGCGGCTCTTTGCGCCGGTAGCCCGGCGGCGCCGAATGACGCAGCATCTTGCGCACCGTTTCCCGTGCCAGTCCAAACTCCCGCGCCACCGCCCGTTCACTCCGGCCCTCCACCATGACTGCTCGCCGCACCCGCGCATAGAGCTCCACTCTGTACATGCCTCCGGTGTTCCACCGGCTCGGCTGCCCTTACAGCGCAAACAACAATGCCGAACCAGCTTCGTCACCTCACACCCACGAAGCCGACTCGGCGGCAACCGTTCCCGGCGGAACTCGCGTTCCGGCGGTCTAGTTTTACTCCGCCGCATCACCCCGCTTCCACGGCGTGATGCGGTCTATTTTTGCTCCGGCGTTTACAC
>DAIDAU010000133.1 GCA_027310465.1 Rhodocyclaceae bacterium | reverse complement strand
GACGAGGTCTACAACGACCTCCTCAAGTACGAAGTCGCGCTCGAGGAAAAGAAC
The DNA here is from genome assembly GCA_027310465.1 of Rhodocyclaceae bacterium. Classification (GTDB taxonomy): domain Bacteria; phylum Pseudomonadota; class Gammaproteobacteria; order Burkholderiales; family Rhodocyclaceae; genus Nitricoxidireducens. The sequence goes on along the minus strand of DAIDAU010000133.1, from coordinate 1,800 downwards.
GCCGCGCTCGAGGACTCGCAGCAGTTCATCTCGTCGGTGCTGACCTCGATGTCCGACGTGCTGGTGGTGTGCAGCCGCGCCGGCAATATCGAAAGCGTCAACCCGTCGATGCTGACGCTGATCGGCCGCAGCGAGGACGACGTGCGCGGCCGGCCGATCTTCGACCTGCTGGCCGACGCCGAATCGCGCCAGGCGGCGCAGCAGTATTTCGCCGGGCATCCGGGCGAGAAGCTCGCCGACCGCGAACTGAAATTGCAGAGCGCCGGCGGCGCCGTGCCGGTGTCGATGAACTTCACGCCGCGCTACAGCGCGCTCGGCAAGCTGCTCGGCGTGGTCGTCACGGGCCGCCCCGTCGGCGAGCTGCAGCGCGCCTACCAGGCGCTGCGCCGCGCCCACGAGGAGCTCAAGCACACGCAGCAGCAGCTGCTGCATTCGGAGAAGATGGCGTCCTTGGGCCGGCTCGTCGCCGGCGTCGCGCACGAGCTCAACAACCCGATCAGCTTCGTGCTCGGCAACGCAGTGGCGCTCAAGAAGTACGCCAAGCGCATGGAGGACTACCTGAACGCGGTGCACGGCGGCCTCTCGGCGGACGAGCGCGAGAAGCTGCGGCAGGAGCTGCGCATCGACCGCATCCTCGCCGACCTGCCGTCGCTGCTCGACGGCACGGTGGAGGGCGCGGAGCGCACACGCGAGATCGTCGACGGCCTCAAGCGCTTCTCCGCCGTCGATCGCGACGAGCGCGAGCGCTTCGACCTGGTGCCCGTGGTCGAGCGCGCCGTGACGTGGGTCGCGAAGGCCGCGCCGGAGCGCTTCCAGGTCGACCTGCAACTGCCGTCGCCGCTGTTCGTCGTCGGCTCGCCGGGCCAGATGCAGCAGGTGGTGATGAACCTGGTGCAGAACGCGGTCGACGCCTCCGCCGGGCTGGAGGACGCACGCCTCACGGTGACGGCCGGCAGCGACGAGGAATGGGCGATCATCGATTTCCGCGACTACGGCCCCGGCATCGGCGCGGAGAACCTCGGCCGCATCTTCGATCCCTTCTTCACCACCAAGCCGGTCGGCAAGGGCACCGGGCTGGGACTGGCGATCAGCTACGGCATCGTCGAGCGCCACGGCGGCCGGCTCTCGGCCTACAACCACGCCGAGGGCGGCGCGGTGTTCACGCTGGTGCTGCCGCTCGCCGGCAAGCCCTGACCACCGAACGGGCTACTGTCGCGCGCGGAACGGCCCGCCCGACGCCGGACTCTAATGAGTCTCGAGCGGCGAGGAGGCAATCATGGCCTGGCAAATGAATTCCGAAATGATCGAAATGTGCAGCTGCAAGCTGCTGTGCCCGTGTTTCATCGGTCCCGAGGGCGAGCCCGACCAGGGCTGGTGCGGCGGCGCGCTGGTCTTCACGGTCAAGCAGGGCAACATCGACGGCGTCGACGTGGCGGGTTGCCGCGTGGCGCTCTGCGCCGACTGGCCGGGCAATTTCTTCGCCGGCAACGGCACCGGGCGGCTCTACATCGACGAAGGCGCGAGCGCCGACCAGCGGCGCGAACTCGAAGCCGTCTTCGGCGGCCGCAAGGGCGGCCTGCCCGAAGGCCTCTTCAACGCGGTGATCGCGAAGTGGCTGCCGGCGAAGGTCGTGCCGATCGAAATCTCGCGCGGCGAGCGCATCACGATCGCCGTCGGCGACGTCGGCAAGGCGACGCTGAAGCCGCTTGCCGGCCCCGACGGCAAGCCGGTCAGCGTGCAAGGCTTGCCGGCTCAGGCGGCGTTCGCGAGTCCGTCGATGGATCTCGCCAGCAGCAAGGG
>DAIDAU010000132.1 GCA_027310465.1 Rhodocyclaceae bacterium | reverse complement strand
TGAGGCGAGGGCCGGTGCCTGATCCGCTAGCACAGGCGGAAGCGCACCGGCAGCACGACTTCGCTCGCCGTGCCGGCGGGGATCGAACGGACGCCGCGCGCGGCGCGCACGGCCGCTTCGTCGAGGATCGCGTGGCCGCTGCTGCTTTCCAGGCGCGCCGCGATGGCGTTGCCCGACTCGTCGAGGAACAGCCTTACCACCGCTTCGCCTTCGAGACCGCGCGCGATGGCTTCTTCGGGATAGAAGGGCTGCCGGGCGATCTGCCGCAGGGCCATGCGCGCGACGTCGGTGGCCGTGAAGCCGCGATGGGCATTCGGCGAGACGGTTCGCGCCTTCGGGCGCGGCGTGGATTCCGGTCGCGTTTCCGCCGCCGGCTGCGGGGGCTCCGGAGCGAGCAGGGCGGGCGGCGGCGGCAGCGACGGCTGAACCAGCGTCGCCTGCAGCGGCTCGCGAGCTTCATGCGCGGGTCCCGACCGCAGACGGATCAGGCTGCCGCCGCCGAGAACCGCGGCATGGAACAGTAGCGACACGAGGCCGGCGACCGCAAGGCGCACGGCGTCCGCGCTGCGGAAGACGATAGGATGATGATGTTCGAACATGGAAGCGCCCTAATGTACCACTCGCGTCGCGCGGCACTGGCTGCTGCGCTGTTGTCCCTGCTGGCATTGCCCGCGTCGGCGCAGGTTGCGCCGGAACGGCGCGCCGACATCGCCCGGTCCGCCGTCGCGTTGCCCGACGGCACGGCCTTCCGCGTCCAGATGGAAGCCGGCAACATCGACCGGGCGCGCGCCTGGCTCGACGCCGGCCTCGATCCCAATTTTCTCGGCGATCGCATCGGCAGCGGACTCATGATCGGCGCCTGGGAAGGCAACATTCCCTTGATGGAACTGTTCGCCGCGCGCGGCGCGGACGTCAACCAGGCCAACGGCATGGGCGAGACCGCGCTGATGCACGCCGCCTGGAAAGGCCGCATCGACGCGGTCCGCTGGCTGCTGGCGCACGGCGCGCGTGTCGAGCGCGGCAGCATGCAATGGACGGCCCTGCATTACGCGGTCTTCGCCGGCCACGCCGACGTCGCCGCGCTGCTGCTCGAGAAGGGCGCGGACGTCAACGCCCGCACGCCCAACGGCTCGAGCGTCCTGATGATGGCCGTCTATGAGGGCCGCGAGGATGTCGCGCGCTGGCTGCTGGGGCGGGGCGCCGACACCAGCATCAAGAACGAGAACGGCGACGGCGCGCTCGAATGGGCGATGAAGTTCGACCAGGTGAAGATCGCGCGCATGGTTTCGACGGCAGCGGATTTCCAGGCGGCGGCGAGCCGGCCGAAGTCCGACTGGGGCCAGGCGCGCCGCTCTGAAACCGCTCCGCCCGGCGTGGAGGACCTGCTGCGGATACGCGAGATCCTGGCTTCGCGCCACATGTCGGTCGACAAGGTCGACCGCCGCATCGCCGCGCTGCGCGCCAAGTACGCGCGCGAGAGCCTCAAGAAGGAGGCGCCGCCGGCGGCGGTGCTCGAGATCACCGCCGAGCGCCGCGCGCCGGAGCGCCAGGAAGCGCGGAAGATCAAGCGCGACGCGGCCCGGCCGTAGGCGCTCCGCACGCGATCCACTAGAATCTGCCGATGCTTACCGAAGACCAGGCCGCGATCGACGCGCGCCACATGGAAGCCGCGCTGGAGCTGGCGCGCCAGGCGGCGACGCTGGACGAAGTCCCTGTCGGCGCCGTCGTCGTCATGGACGGCGAGATCGTCGGCCGCGGCTGCAACCAGCCGATCAGCCGCAGCGACCCGACCGCGCATGCCGAGATCATGGCGCTGCGCGACGCGGCGACGCGCCAGCGCAACTACCGCCTTCCCGGCGCTACCCTCTACGTGACCCTCGAACCTTGCGTCATGTGCGCCGGCGCGATCATGCACGCGCGCATCGCCCGCGTGGTGTTCGGCGCCCGCGATCCAAAGACCGGCGCGGCCGGCAGCGTCGTCGACATGTTCGCCGAGGACCGGCTCAACCATCATGCCGAGGTCGCCGGCGGCGTGCTGGCCGAAGCCAGCGGCGCGCTGCTGTCCGGCTTCTTCGCCGCGCGGCGGGCGAAAACGGCGATCGCGTAGATGCGCATCCGCGTCAGCATCCCCGCCCAGAGCCTGGAACTGCGTGAAGACGACGGCCGCCTGCTGCGCCGCTACCCGGTGTCGACGGCGAAGAACGGCGCCGGCGAACAGCGCGGCAGCAACCGCACGCCGCGGGGCCGGCACATCGTCCGCGCCAAGATCGGCGCCGCCCAGCCCGAGAACACGGTGTTCGTGCGGCGGCGCCCGACCGGCGAGAGCTGGTCGCCCGAATTCGCCGCCGCCAATCCCGGCCGCGACTGGATACTCACCCGCATCCTCTGGCTGTCCGGAAGCGAGCCGGGCGTCAATCGCGGCGGCGAGGTCGACACCATGCGCCGCTACATTTACCTGCACGGCAGCCCCGATGCCGCGGAGATGGGCGTCCCCGGCTCCATCGGCTGCGTGCGTATGAGGAACCGCGACATCGTCGAGCTGTTCGAGCTCGTGCCGGCCTACACGCCCGTCGATATCGTCGAGTTCGGGCTCGAAACCGGCGCGTGGGATGCCCTGGGCGAGGCGGCGCAAGCGGTGCGCGAAGCGGTCTTCGTGCGCGAACAGCAGGTACCCGTCGAACTGGAGCTCGACGAATTCGACGCCGGCGCCCGGCATGCCGTGGCGCGCGGTCCCGCGGGGGAGGCGATCGGCACCGGACGCCTGCTGGCCGACGGCCATATCGGGCGCATGGCGGTGCTGCGGGAATGGCGCGGCAAGGGAGTGGGGCGCGCGCTGCTGGAAACGCTGATGGATGCGGCGAGGCAGAGCGGCATGCCGCGCCTGGGGCTGAACGCCCAAACGACGGCGACCGGGTTCTACGCGCGCTTCGGCTTCACCGCCGAGGGCGAAACCTTCATGGATGCCGGCATCCCGCACGTCAGGATGACGCGGCCCCTAGCCTGAAGCGGAAGCGGCGCCGCGGACCAAGCGCCGCGCCCTCCAGCCAGGTCTTCTCGTCGAACACCGCCCAGCCGTCCTTCGCGACGAGAAGCACGGTCGAACTGCGCGTGCCGTACCCCGGCGCCTTGACGAAAGCCGCCGACAGCAGCCGTTCCCACTCGAGG
>DAIDAU010000127.1 GCA_027310465.1 Rhodocyclaceae bacterium | reverse complement strand
GTACTGGAGTGCGGGGGTGCTCATCATGCTGGGCCTTGGCGTGATTGGCGAAGTGACCCATCGCTGGCTACATGGCAGCGAGCCAGTAGGACTCCTCATCATAGGTTTTTCGCTGTTGTCACTTGTCGTCAACGGCAGCGTGCTGTCGATGCTCTCGCCATACCGCCATGCGGAGGAAGTGCATTTGCGCGCGGCATGGCGGGATACGCGCGCGGACGTGTGGGTCAATGTTGGCGTCCTCGTTTCTGGCGCAGCAATCGCCCTCACGGGGAACCGTTACGTCGATCTGGTCGTGGGCTTGGCGATCAGTTTTTTTGTAATCCACGAAGGCTACGAAATCTGGGAGGACGCGGCTAAGGAAGAAATTTGAGGCGCAGTAGACCATTCTGCATCCACTTGTTCGACCTGCTATCCATAGTTACTTCGATGAGCGTGGTGGCCACCGTAACGAGATCAGAAGCGAAATGCTGCTTGAGCTGCTTTCAACTGTTATCGCGTCGGTCCGTAGAGAAATCATCGTGGCCTATTTAGAGCTATTGGTGAGGGAAGGTGAACACAAATGGAACTCCGTCATCTCCGCTGTTTCCTCGCCGTTGCCGAAGAACTCCACTTCGCCCGTGCCGCTGAGCGGCTTCACATCGAGCAATCGCCTCTTTCTCGCGCCATTAAGGAATTGGAGGAAGAACTGGGTGTTCAGCTTTTTGTGCGCACCACTCGTAGCACGAGGATGACCCGTGCAGGCACGCTTTTTCTGGAGCATGTGCCGCGAGTTTTTACTGCTCTGCAACAAGCCCGTGATAGCGTGAAAGCTGCCGCCAACGGCTTCCATCGACAGTTGCGGATCGCCTTGTCTGACGGCATCACGCCATCGTGCTTCTCAGCCCTCTTGGCACTTTGCCGGCAGGAAGAGCCTGAGATCGAGATTCGTCTGTCCGAGGTACCGTTGTCGCAGCAGATCAAGGGACTGCACGACGATCTGTATGACGTAGGGTTCGCTCAGTCGAACGAGGTCGGCGATGAACTCATCGCAGAACCCGTCTGGCATGATCCATTGATGGTGGCAGTACCTGCACGCCATCCCTTGCTTGCTTATAAGCACGTGCCTCTGGATGAGGTGCTGCGCTACCCCTTGGCGCTCGGCGATACAAACACATGCGAGGGACATGCCCGTCAAGTCGAACGCGTGCTGCGCCGGTCGAATCAAGACCCGTTGATCGCTGAACGGGTCGCGTCCTTTGACCTGATGATGACGCTAGTGTCAGCGGGTTTTGCGCTGGGACTGGCCGGCGCTTCGCAAATAGCAGCCAGCCGCGAACCAAGTGTAGTAGCGAGGCCACTTGCCGGTGGCTCGCACATGCTAACGACTTACCTGCTGCGAATGGGTAGCGAGCCGTCGGATGCTCTGGCCCGTTTCATCGAACGAGTCTATGCTATTGAGCCTCCAAAAGGAAAAACAGCCGCAGCGCGAGCAAAATCTGTCCCTCAGCAAGGAAGCGAGCCATGAAAAAGTACATCCCATTTCTACTTACTGCCGTACTGGTGGCCTGCGGCAAAACAGAGTCACCCGCAACGACCAGTACACCTGGACCAACACAAACGGTCGAATCACTCGCCGCCAATCCCGAACGGTTGAAAGAACTGCGCCAGCAATGCAAGACAGATCGCGAAAAGCTCGGCGATGAACTCTGCATTCGAGTGGCCGAGGCGACGAATCGGCGCTTCCTCGGCGACGGCAAAACGCCTTACACGCCGCCGAAGGAACAGCCCAAGTTCTGATTTTTTACAACTCACCATAAAACTGCATTTAATTGCTAACCATGCCGCAACGCGCTCTGGCTTGTGGCATTTTTGTTGGCTTCGCCCCAGCATGAATTGATACTTTTAAAGGCATCTTTGTCCCGATAACGGTCTTTGACCGGCTTTGTTCTGCCCCCGATCCTGATGACAACGGCACGTCTTCGTGCCACTTGCCACATGGGAGAAATCGGAGGCCAGAATGCAAGGTCAAGGTGTGCTGTTCGGGCAGATCGCGGCTGTTTTCAGCATCGTAATCGCCGGTGTGTGGAGTGCCACACAATGGACAGCTGCCGCCCTGGGCTACCAACTACGCCTGGGCTCGCCTTGGTTCGATTTCCTGGGCACGCCGGTCTATCACCCCTGGCGCCTGTTCGAGTGGTGGTTCTTCTTCGATGCCTATGCGCCGCATGTCTTCGACATTGGTGGTGCGATTGCAGGCGCCAGTGGTTTGGTCGCCGTACTGGTTGCCATCGGTATGTCGCTGTGGCGTTCGCGGCAATCGAAGCTGGTCACGACCTACGGTTCGGCGCGCTGGGCCGATGCCACCGACATCCGAAAAGCCGGCCTGAATCAGCCAGCCGGCGTTTTTCTTGGTCTGCATGACGGCCAGTACCTGCGGCATGAAGGACCGGAACACGTCTTGACCTTCGCACCGACTCGCTCAGGCAAGGGTGTTGGTCTCGTGGTGCCGACACTTCTGTCCTGGCCTGCGTCCGCCGTCGTCCACGACATCAAAGGCGAGAACTGGCAGATCACCGCCGGTTGGCGCTCGCGCTTCTCGCACTGCCTGTTGTTCAACCCCACCGATCCCAAGTCGGCCGCCTACAACCCGCTGTTGGAGGTTCGGCGCGGCGCGCATGAAGTGCGCGACGTTCAGAACATCGCCGACATCCTGGTCGATCCCGAAGGCGCGCTCGAACGCCGCAATCATTGGGAAAAAACTTCGCACGCGTTGCTGGTCGGCGCCATCCTGCACGTGCTCTACGCGGGCGAAGACAAGACCCTGCGCGGCGTCGCCAACTTCCTGTCCGACCCGGCGTGCCCATTCGAGCTGACGTTGCACCGGATGATGACGACGCGCCACCTCGGGGAAACACCGCATCCCGTCGTCGCGTCGGCTGCGCGCGAAGTGCTAAACAAATCGGATAACGAGCGCTCGGGCGTGCTGTCCACAGCTATGTCCTTCCTGGGCCTGTACCGCGACCCAACGGTGGCCGAAGTCACCTCGCGCTGCGATTGGCGCATCGCCGACCTGATTTCGTCAGCGCATCCGGTGTCGCTGTACTTGGTGGTGCCGCCTTCGGACATCAGCCGGACCAAGCCGCTGGTGCGGCTGATCCTCAACCAGATCGGCCGGCGGCTCACCGAATCGCTCGACGGCTCAGATGGCATCGCGCGCCGCCACAAGTTGCTGCTGATGCTTGATGAGTTTCCCGCATTGGGCCGCCTCGATTTCTTCGAGACGGCGCTGGCGTTCATGGCCGGCTACGGCATCCGTAGCTTCCTGATTGCGCAGTCGCTCAACCAGATCGACAAAGCCTACGGTCAGAACCATTCCATCCTCGACAACTGCCATGTCCGGGTGACGTTTGCCACCAACGACGAACGCACGGCCAAGCGCATCTCCGAGACCCTCGGGACCGCGACGGAGCTGCGCGCGCAGCGCAACTACGCTGGGCACCGGCTCGCGCCGTGGCTAGGGCATCTCATGGTGTCGCGCCAGGAGACTGCGCGCCCGTTGCTCACGCCCGGCGAGGTGAGCCACTTCGAGAGCGTCTACCACCTCACGCTGCAATACCTGCCGGCGGAAGAATCCCGTGCACGTGCGGCCAAGCTGCTTTACGAGAACACACCCACGCAGGGCGTGGACTGGCGCGAACGCCTGTCGGCCTTCGTTGCGGAAACCGACCGCATCTACGACTTGCTGGACGGTGTGATGCCGGAAATCGCCTGGCTCGACGACAGCCAGACGCTGACCTATCTGCACTCAACGATCTCGACACGGCGCTATCGCGTGGGCGTGCCCGAGGTGCCTTTCCACATCGACGCGCTGCTGACTGATTCCGCGCTGGTCGGTGGGCTGGCGCCCATGCTGGGTGACCAGCACCTGCGCGTGGTGTCGGTGCGAGGCTTCCCGACATCGACCTGGCCGGGGATTCTGGACGACCTCAACCGCCTCGGATTTGCTTATCGCTGGTCAACCCGGTTTCTGTGCCTCGACAAATCCGAGGCGGAACGGGAGTTGGGGCGCCTGCGCCGCCAATGGTTCGCTAAGCGCAAGAACGTCATCGCCTTGTTGCGCGAAACCATCTTCCAGCAGGAAAGCCCGCTGGTCGATACCGACGCCTCGAACAAGGCGGCCGACGCCGATGCCGCCTTGCAGGAGCTGGGCAGCGATCAAGTCGCCTTCGGCTACCTCACCGCCACAGTGACGGTGCTCGATGCAGACCCGGCCGTAGCCGACGAAAAGCTGCGCATGGTGGAGCGCGTCATCCAAGGCCGAGGCTTCGTGACCATCCCCGAAACGCTCAACGCCGTGGATGCGTGGCTGTCCTCGCTCCCCGGCAATGCCTATG
>DAIDAU010000106.1 GCA_027310465.1 Rhodocyclaceae bacterium | reverse complement strand
GTATAGGGCGAATCGACGATGCCGTACGGGTCTTCGTCCTCGGTAGCGGTAATCGAAAGCACGGGAACGTCGATCCGGCCGAAGCGCTGGGCGAAGCCGCCCTGCGCCAGGGTGGCCTGCGGACTGAGGACGATAGCGGCGCGCAGGCCAGGCGGTGGCGGGATTTCCGCGCCGGTGTGCCGTTCGCCGGCGAAGGCCAGTGCGGTCTGGGCGCCGAGATCGTAACCGGCGAGCACGATGCGCTGCGAGTCCATGCGTGCGTAAATGCTCTCGCGCGTTTTCGCGCGGCGCGCGATGCCGGTGAGAACGAACTCCGCCATCCGTGCACGAGCGGCGAGCGCCTTAGCGGCGAACTGCTCGCGGGCGGCGCGGCCGAACTCGCCGTTGCGCGCCTGCGCCGACGACCAGACCGCTGTGCCGTTCGCGCTCTGCACGCTGACGACGGCATAGCCGGCACGCGCCCAAGCCTGGCGCCATGTCTCACCCGCCTCGGCGCTTTCGCCCAGACCCGGTAGGTACACGACCAGCGGGCTGGGCTCAGCGCCGCGCGGCACCAGGCAGTTAAGCTGAATCTCGTCGTCGCCGTAGACCCATGTTTCGCGGTAGGGATAGGCGGAGGCTGCTGCCGCCGCTTCGTAGCCTCGGCGTGAGAAACGAGAGAATTCGTAGTCGTCCTCACCCCGCTGCGCCGGGCGGACGCCACCGGGCGGCGCGCTGCCGCAGCCGCAGAGCAGGGCCGCGCCGCCGATCAGCAGGCCGAGCATGCGGCGCCGCGAACCTGATACACCGCGCTCAGCGGTTCGCCGTTCAGTGCTCAAGATTGCCGCGCCTCGGCAGGCAGGCCACGATCCGGGCGCGCGCCTCGTCGGCCTGCTTGCGCTGTTCCGGCGTGAGCAGCGCGCGTACCTTGGCGTCCAGTTCGGCGTGCATGAGCGCCAACTGGGCCATCGCCTGCGCGTGGGTTTCGGCAAGCTGGCGCGCCTTCTCGCGATCGAAGCGGTCGCCGTCGGCGAGGCGGCGCAATTCGTCGAGGGCCTTGAAGGCTTCCTTCGCCTTGGCGCGTTCCATCGGCGCCTGCGCCATGATCAGATCGAACAGCTTGTCTTCCTGGGCCTCGGTCAGCTTGATGCCGCGCAGCGAGGGCAGCGGTGGCATGAAGCCGGGCGGCGGTGCGTCGGGTGGCGGCAGGTCGGGGAAGCGTCCCGACGGGGGCATCGGCGGCATGCCGCGCGGAGGCAGGGCAGCGCAGGTCTCGAGCGGATCCGGTGTCGCCGGCTCGCGAGCCATCGCGGCGGAGGGTATTGCGACGACGGCCGCACCGATAGCCAGGCGCAGAACCCAGGGGCGTTCGGCTGCTTTCATTCATCTCTCCTTGGTATGCAGGCTCTCCGGAGCGGGAACCTTGCGACAGACGCATTTTTGGCGCGGTCCGTGTAAAGGGCGGTTTGCGGAGTCGTAAAAGCGCGTAAATTTCTGGCGTCCGCTGCCGGCCGTGGCCTAATATCGCCGCCGTGCCGAGAGGAATGCCAGACGATGAGAGTTCTGCTGGTTGACGACGACGCCGAGCTGATCGAGCTGCTGCGCGACTATCTCGAAGGCGATGGCTTCGCGGTGGCGGCCGCGTACGATGGCGCTGCGGGCGTCGCGGCGGCGCTTTCCGGCGGCAACGACATTGTCGTGCTCGATGTCATGATGCCGGGCGTCAGCGGCATCGAGGCGCTGGCGCAAATCCGCGCCGCCAGTGCCATTCCCATCATCATGTTGACGGCGCGCGGCGACGATGCCGACCGCATTCGCGGCCTCGAACTGGGCGCCGACGATTACGTGCCGAAGCCCTGCACGCCGCGCGAACTCGCCGCGCGGCTGCGCGCCATCTTGAAGCGTGCCGGTACTGCGGCGGCATCGGGGACGGCGCCCATCGTCGCCGGCGCGCTGACGGTCTGGCCGGCGCAACGGCGCGCCGAAAAGGCAGGCGCCGCACTGGATCTGACGAGTACGGAATTCAATCTGCTCGAAGTGCTGGCGCGCCACGCCGGCTCGCCGGTGAGCAAGGCGGATCTGTCCGAGCAGGCGCTGGGGCGGCCGCTGACGCGCTTCGACCGCAGCATCGACGTCCATATGAGCAGCATCCGCCACAAGCTAGGCTCGCTTGCGGACGGCCGCTCGCGCATCCAGACGGTGATCCGCAAGGGTTACCAGTTGATCGTGGAGTAGCCGTGGGCCGCCTGTTCTGGAAGTTCTTCCTGATCTTCTGGCTGGCGCAGGTCGTGTCCGCGGCCAGTGTCGGCGTCGCCATCATGTTGGAGCATTCGCAGGCCGGCCAGCCGGGGCAACTCGGCGGTGTGCCGCCGCCCCGATTCCAGGATGGCCCGATGCCGCCTCCGCCGCCGGACGCCTTCGGCCGTGGCGCTCCGCCCCCACCGCCACCGCCGCCGCGGGATTCGCTGCTGCCGCCGTTGCCTATCCTGGTGGCCGGCGGCGCAGTAAGTCTAGTCTTCGCGGCGCTGCTCGCCTGGTACTTCTCCAAGCCCATTCGCACCTTGCGCTCGGCGTTCGAGGCGGTCGCCGGCGGTCGTTTCGAAGTCCGCGTGGGAAAGTCGATGGGCCACCGGCGCGACGAGTTGGCCGATCTTGGCAACGAGTTCGATAGCATGGCCTATCAGCTGCAAAGCCTGCTGGAGGCGCAGCGGCGCCTGCTCCATGATGTCTCTCACGAGCTGCGTTCGCCGCTTGCGCGGCTGCAGGCGGTGGCCGACCTGATGCGCCAGCAGCCGCAACGCGCCGGGGAGTTCGTCGAGCGCATCGAGCGCGATACGCAACGCATGGACAAGCTGGTCGGGGAACTGCTGACGCTGGCGCGCCTCGATGCCGGCATGATGGGATCACTCGACGAAGAGGTCGACCTGTGCGAAGTTCTTGGTGATGTCGTCGACGACGCGCGCTTCGAGGCAGACGCCAAGACGTGCGCGCTTGAGGCGATCTTCGACGCGCCGGTCGTCGTACGCGGCAGCCGCGAACTGCTTTACCGTGCAATCGAGAATATCGTGCGCAATGCCGTGCGCCACACGCTGCCCGGCAGCAAGGTGGAAGTCGCAGCCGGCGTGCAAGCGGGCAGGCGGCGCGTGACGGTCGCCGACCGCGGCCCTGGCGTATTCGATACCGATCTCAAGGCGATCTTCGATCCGTTTTTCCGCAGCGGTCCGACCAGCGTGACCGATGGCTACGGGCTGGGGCTGGCCATCGCGCGGCGGGTAGTCCAGTCGCACGGCGGCGCGATCCGGGCCGAGAACCGCGCCGACGGCGGTCTGCTGATGACGATCGAACTTCCCGGTGTACGCGCTTGACGCGCATTCAGCATATCGGCTGCTTGTCCGAAGGCCGCGCGCGTGGCGTGGCCCAATGCGAAGTGGTGTGGTTCATGAACGTCTCCTGAAGTGGAATCACTACTTCAGACCACCGCTGAAATTATGTCGCGCTTGTCTCTACCCCAGTCCCGCCCATACCTTGCGCCGCAGCGCCAGAGGGACGAGTTGCCTCCGTTACTCCACATAATCGAGCAATCCACATAATTGCCCTTATGTAGCGCTCCACATAAGGCCAAGGAAGAGACGTAACGCGCGATGAACCGAGCGGCGACTTCTCGCCGGTATGGTGAGATCGCCGACGGCAGCTCCGGAGCACCACTCCGCATGAAGCTCTCCCGACCGCCGCTGTCGCTCATCTACAGGAAAACGGACGTTAGGCGGCGGACATCCCACCTGGGTACATTCGATGTAAACCCCTCTCGATTCGTTGCGCGGTTAGGGGTTATGCTTGTCTCGTGTCACGTCAAATGCCGCACACGCACAAAGGCTTCGTCCAGGCAATCGCTCTGGTCTTGGGCGGCCTACTTGGTCGAGCGCTCATCGATAAGGTGCTGGCGATCCAGGGCGGCGCCGTCGCGGTTGCCGAATGGGCACAGCTGTCGAGCGTTGCCGAGGTCGTATCCGGTGCGAGCCTCACCGGAATCGGACCCGCGGTCACGGTTCTCGTCGCTGGCGGCACGAACCAGGATCGCCTCGAATGGCTGAAGCCCGCCCTCGTTGCCTCTACTGTTCTTTCCCTGTCGGTTGCCGTGGTGGGCCTACCGTTTCTGCTGGCTGCAGGGACCTCCCTCGTACCGGGAAGCCGCTGGCTGCTCGTCGCGGCATCATCGGCCGGATTGCTTGTCATCGGTCCCAGCATCCTAGTCGCACACTTGCTTGGTACCGGCAATCTAATGCTCGCGACAGGCGTCGTCATGGCGGGATTTCTGCCGCCCCTCGGGTTGCTGCTCTGGGCCCCGCTTCATCCGCTGCCGGCGGATCTATTGGCGGGCCAGATGCTCTTCGGGGGAGTGATCGCCGTAGGGCTCATCGCGGCATTGCGGAAGCGCTCGGCGTTATCGGGCGATGCGCTGATGGCGCTGCTGCACTTCATGCCGGCCAGCCTGGCAATCGGCATTCTCAGCCCTGCCGCGATGGTCTGGGCGCGGGCGGAAATCGCTGACAGTCTCGCGTGGCACGCTGCTGGCCAAGTCCAGGCGATTTGGCGGGCGAGTGACTGGGTCACGGCGATTGCTGCTGGGCTGCTGAATGCCTACGTGTTGCCGAAATTGGGAGCCGCCCGGAATCGCCGTGAGTTTCTGGCCGGCCTGCAGACCGCCGTGCGATGGATTGTTCTGCCTGCCGGCGTGATGCTGGCGCTATTGTGGCTTTCATTGCCTCACGTCGTCGCCGCGCTCTATCGGGCAGATCTCGAGGTGCCGCGGCAGGATGCAGCGCTGTTCCTGTTCGGTGACTGGATCAGGGTCGTTTCGTGGGTGGCGCTATATGGCCTGTTCGCACGCCGCGCCACTATGGCGATCGCCGTCGGTGAGGTTCTGTCACTCCCTCTCTTCGCCATGCTGTTGACATTCATGAAACCGGCGAACCTGCCCGACGTCGGATTGCTTTGGCTGACGACATACGCTGTGTACGCGCTCTTCAATGGATTCATGCTGTTCAGGCAAGTGACGGCGATGTGGCCCGCGCAATACCGACTCGGGTAGCTCCGATCACCAGCGCTACGCCGCGTCCTGCCGCGCTACACGGCGCTGCGCGCGCCAGTTCATCAGCGAAATCGCAACCAGTCCGGCGCCGATCAGCAGCATGCCGGCGATCTCGGCGGAGTCGGCCTGCTCGCCGAGCTGCCAGCGCGACGAGACGATGGCCACGCCGGGGATGCCGAGGATGGAAAGGCTGGCCTGCCAGGCCGGCAGCCGCTCCAGCACGTAGAGCCAGAGGAACCAGCCGAACGCCGTGCTGACGACGGCCATGAAGCCGATGATCGCGCCGAAGCTCGGCGTCCAGTCGGTCGCACGCTCGGGCACCAGGGCCGCGATGACGATCAGCGGCACCAGGCCGAACAGCATCTGCCACGTCGTCAGCGAAAGCACGTCGGCCGCGAGCTCGGCGCGCCAGCGTTTGACGAGTATCGTCGAGAAGGCCCAACTCAGCGCCGCGAGGACGGCCAGCAGCTTGCTGAGCGGCGTCGCGTGCAGATTCCACGGCGCGACGATCAGCAGCAGTCCCGCCAGGGTGCAGGCCGCCGCGAGCCACTGCGAAGCGCGGATGCGCTCGCCGAGCACCAGGCGCGCCAGCAGCAGTGTCCACACCGGCATGGTGAACACCAGCACTGCGGTCTTGCCGGCGCCGCCTTCGACCAGCGCCCAGGTCGACAGCGCGATGAAGCCGCCGGTCTGGAAGAGGCCGACGATCAGCGTCTTTCCGGGCGAGCGCGGGCGCAGCGGGCGCCGCAGCGCCAGCAGCGCGCCGAACAGGACGATGGTGGCCAGCGCCGTGCGCAGGAATCCGACGTGGAAGGGGCCCGCATAGTCGAGCGCCTGCTTGGCGATGATCCAGGTGTAGCCCCACAGCAGCGTGAGGACCGCCAGCGCCGCCAGCGCCCCGCCCGACTTGCCCGTCGCCATCAGGCCCCCAGCGCCGGCAGCACCGCGCGCGCGTTCGCCGCGGTGGCGGCCGCGACTTCCGCGACAGGAATGCCGCGCAGTTCGGCGAGCGCCGCGGCGATGCGCGCCAGTTCGGCCGGCTCGTTGCGCGCCTTGCCGAGCCACGCCGGCGGAATATCCGGCGCATCGGTTTCGAGGACGATCGCGGAAAGCGGCAATGTCGCGGCCAGTTCGCGCAGGCGCGTCGCGCGCTCGAACGTCATCGCGCCGCCGAAGCCCAGCTTGAAGCCGAGCTTGACGAACTCGTCGGCCTGCTGGCGGC
>DAIDAU010000458.1 GCA_027310465.1 Rhodocyclaceae bacterium | reverse complement strand
GCACTTCAAGCAGTCGACGCTCGTCACCAAGAGCGACAACGAACGGCGCGCCCGGATCGCCGGCGTCATCGAGACGCTGGAGAAGCGGCTCTACCTGTTCGAGAGCGGGCCCGGCGGCAACGGCCCGGCCGGCGCGGTGATCGCCAACTCGACCGGCTGCAGCAGCGTCTACGCCTCGACCTTCCCGTTCAACTGCTACAACGACCCGTGGGTCAACAGCCTGTTCCAGGACGCCCAACCGCTGGCCAAGGGCATCTTCGAGGGCCTCACCGCGTCCGCCGTCGACGACATGCGCGCCCTGCGCATGGCGCGGCTGGAACTGGACGACGCCTTCGATCCGGAGATCCACAACAAGGAGTTCGACAAGCTGTCGTGGAACCGCTTCACGGCCGACGAGTTGAATCTCCTGCCGACGGTGATGACCATCGGCGGCGACGGCGCCACCTACGACATCGGCTTCGGCGCGCTGTCGCGCATCCTGTGCACCGACACGCCGCTCAAGATCCTCGTGCTCAACACCGGCGCCTACTCGAACACCGGCGGCCAGGCCTCCACGGCGAGCTTCCTCGGCCAGGATTCCGACCTCGCGCGCATCGGCACCATGCACAGCGGCAAGCACGAGCATCGCAAGGAACTCGGCCTGATCGCCTCCTTCCATCCCAACGTGTTCGTCTGCTCCACCAGCACCGCGCTGCAGGGGCACTTCCTCAAGAACACGATGGAATTCCTCACCTACGCCGACGCGCCGGCGGTGTTCGACGTCTACACGCCTTGCCAGCCCGAGCACGGCATCGCCGACGACGCCTCCAACCGCCATGCGCGGCTGGCGGTCGAGAGCCGCATGAACCCCGTGTTCGTGCACGACCCGCGCCGCGGCATCTCGCTCAACGAGTGGTTCTCGCTCGACGGCAATCCCGATCCGGACAAGACCTGGAGCACCACCACGCTCGAATACGCGGACGAGGACGGCAAGGTGGCGCTGAAGGAAATGCCGCTGACGCCGGCCCATTTCTGCCTCGGCGAGAACCGCTTCAAGAAGCACTTCCGCAAGATCGCCGACGATCCCAACGCGGTGCCGATCGATGCCTACGTCGAACTGAGCGAAGCCGACCGCGAGGGCAAGACGCCCTATATCTGGTCGGTCGACGCGAAGAAGCGGCTCATCAAGCTGTCGGTCTCGGGCATCGTCGTCCAGCTGGTCGAGGAGCGGCGCAAGTACTGGCACATGCTGCAGTACCTCGGCGGCTACCACGTCACCAAGCTCGACGCCAGCCACCGCGCCGGCATCGAGAGCCTCAGGGCGCAGTACGAAGAGGCCATGAAGCAGCGCGAGTCGTCGATCGACGCCATCGCCCGCTCGATGTCCGAGCTGGCCGCCTCGTCGAAGGCGCCGCTCGCCGGCGGCTTCGTGCCGATGGCCGGCTTCGCGCTGGCGGCACCCGCCGGAGCGGCTCCCGCGGCCGCCGCCGCGGTGCCGTCGAATTGCGCGCTGCTGACCTTCGACGCCGCCGACCAGGCCAAGTGCACCAACTGCAAGACCTGCTACCAGGACCTTTCCGATCTGTTCGAGAAGAGCCGCATCGTGGTCGACGGGCAGGCCAAGGAGGTCGGCAACCTGATCGCGGGCGCCCTCGAGCGCGTCAAGGACACGCCGGAACTGCGCGCGCGCATCAAGAAGGTGGCGGCCAACTGCGACGCGGAGATCATCCATGACATCGCCTAATCCCGGCCACGAGGACCTGCAGCGCTATCTCCACGCCACCAACGCGCTGGAAACGACGCGCTCGCAGCTCTCCGAGCTCGAGCAGTCGGAGGCCGTCGGCATCTACCAGAAGCAGCTGGCGCTGCTGCAGCGCCGGCTGCTCTCCGAGCCTCAGGCCTTCCGCGACATGTTCATCAGCGACGGCACCCAGGCGGTGGTCTGGGAGTTCCAGCAGGAGGAACTCGGCGCGGAGTTCACCAGGACGCTGTGGAAGCAGCTCCTGAAGAACGACGACATGAGCCTGGTGCTGATGCGCTTCATCTGGGGCGTGCCGCTCAAGCTCAAGCGCAAGTTCATCAAGGCCATCGACCAGCACCTGTCCGACCGCTATCCGATGTTCAAGGGCCTGTCGCACGATTGGCCGGCGAACAACAGCATCCCGCCCTACATGCGCGACGCCGACGAGCGCTCGCGCGACTTCGGCCTGGTCAACCAGGGCTACCTCGGCTACATGAATCTCGGCCTCTCGGCCCGCGAGGTGGATTTGCTGATCTGGCTCGAAGCGCTGCGCGACAAGCAGTGCGAGGAGAAGCCCTGCGAGATCGGCGAACCGATCCCCGGCAAGTCGGAGAACAAGGGCGGCTGCCCGGTGAAGATCCACATCCCGCAGATGCTGGAGCTGCTGGGCACCGGCCGCTTCCGCGAGGCGATGGAGCTGATCGAGAGCTGCAACCCGCTGCCCAACGTCACCGGTCGCGTCTGCCCCCAGGAGCTGCAGTGCCAGGGCGTCTGCGCGCACCAGAAGCGCCCGATCGAGATCGGCCAGATCGAGTGGTACCTGCCGCAGCGCGAGAAGCTGGTGAACGCCGAAGGCATCGCGGCGAAGTTCGCCGACCTGCCCGACCCATGGGCCAAGGCCGTCAAGCCGCCGATCGCGGTGGTCGGCTCCGGTCCGGCCGGCCTCATCAACGCCTATCTGCTCGCGGCCGAGGGCTTCCCGGTCACCGTGTTCGAGGCCTTCCACACGCTCGGCGGCGTGCTGCGCTACGGCATCCCCGAGTTCCGCCTGCCCAACGAGCTGATCGACGACGTCGTCGGCAAGATCGAAGCGCTCGGCGGCAAGTTCGTCCGGAACTTCATCGTCGGCAAGACGGCCACCCTCGCCGACCTCAAGCGGGCCGGCTTCTGGAAGATCTTCGTCGGGACCGGTGCCGGCCTGCCGCGCTTCATGAACGTGCCGGGCGAGCACCTGCTCAACGTCATGTCGGCCAACGAGTTCCTCACCCGCGTGAACCTGATGCAGGGCGCGATGGAGGGCTACGAGACGCCGGTGCCTGCATGCCACGGCAAGAACGTGATGATCATCGGCGGCGGCAATACCGCGATGGACGCGGCGCGCACGTCACGGCGCCTCGGCGGCAACGTCACCATCGTCTATCGCCGTACGCAGAGCGAGATGCCGGTGCGCGTGGAGGAACTGCATCACGCCCTCGAGGAAGGCATCCAGCTCAAGGTGCTGCGCGCCCCCTGCGAGTTCATCGGCGACGACAAGACCCATTTCGTCAAAGGCGCCAAGCTCGACATCATCGAGCTCGGCGCGCCCGACGCTTCCGGCCGGCGCAGCCCGGTGGCGAGCGGCAAGACCGAGATGATGGAGACGGACCTCGTCATCATGGCGCTGGGCAACACCGCCAACCCGATCATCAAGGACTCCGAACCGAGCCTGAAGACCACCAAGTGGGGCACCATCGACGTCGTCAGCAAGGGCTCGCAGCAGACTTCGCTGGAAGGCGTGTACACGGGCGGCGACGCCGCGCGCGGCGGCTCCACCGCGATCCGCGCGGCCGGCGATGGCCAAGCGGCGGCGCGCGAGATCGTCGGCAACATCGACATGACCAACGGCGAGATCCGCCGCATGGTGGAGGCCGCGAAGAACTACACGACGCTGGGCGCCTCGCCCTTCACCATCCTCGAGAAG